>JAUIAG010000066.1 GCA_030425355.1 Verrucomicrobiia bacterium | reverse complement strand
TATCGAAAAACAACCGGCTGTTATCCCTGTCTTGCAGAACAGGAGATTTGTCCGCTGCCCCGGCCCCATCCATGTCGGCCACAGAAAGTATCGACTGAGTGCGCGCCAAAGACCGGGCCGGTGTTTCTGCTTCCCTCTCAAAAAGAACCTGGTGCTCAGGTTCAGATTCCATCCGGTCCATGGCAATATCGCTCCTGTCGGGAGGCAGATTTATCAGGAGGGGGGTGATGATCAGTCCAATGACGGCCATGGCGGCGATTCCCGCGATAACACCGGCCACTTCACGGACGGATGGAAAAACCAGAAAGCGCCGGTTTGAGACCTGTGGATTGTCTTCTCCGCTGCTGCCGGCGGATGGCAGTGAAGGATTCGCGGTCGGTTTAGGCGGGGCTTTACGAAGCTGACGCAGGAGCTTCTCACGCCGCCGCCTGTCCAGCTGCAGTTCAGGCGAAGCGGAACCGAGCAGATGTCCGTCGCGAAGTGCCTTTGAAAGTCCCTCGACGGTGGCCTTCCACTCCCCGGATTCCGGGTCATCCTTGATGGACGAATTGAGCTGATCCTCACCAAGCGGGCTGAGTTCACCAAGCACTCCGGCCGTGAGCTTCACCTTCACCGGATGCGGATCGGATTCATTTGATTCGTATTGGCTCATTCGAGAAATCCCTCCTTTCTCAGTGTGGCTGCAAGGTCCTTGATGGCGTGGTGGAGGATATAGCCGACATTGCTGACCGATATGCCGAGCTGATCACTGATCTGCTTGTAGCTGCAGTCCTTTTCAAATTTCAGTTGAACGACCTTCCGGGTACGGTCATCCAGTTCGCTGACCCGTTGCATCAGAAAATCGATGACCTCCTGATAATGCATGTATGACTCCGGATCGAGCGGAGCCTCGCCATTTTCCACAAAGCGCTGGGCATGTTCCCGTTCCCGCTCGTCGAGGTGCACCATGCGGTTGCGCTTGCGGTGCACATTCATGGCGAGGTTGTAGACAGTGCGGTAGATCCATGGACGTGGCTTTTCGATCTCGTCAAAAAGCGGGTAGAGCCGCATGAAAGCCTCCTGCACCAGATCCTGGGCTGTTTCGCGATCCCTGACCAGCCGGATGGCATAGGCCATGACCGGCTTTTCAAGCACTTCAAACAGCCCCGCAAGGTCCAGGACATCGTAGTTTATCCTCCCTTCCGGGGATTCTGATTCGGTCAAGGCCATTGTTGTATCACGAGCCGGTTACCATGGTTTTGTTTCAGAATGACTGGTGCACTGCCAAATGCGGAGTCCCATGCCGGATATGACACTCCATCCACGGCTTCCTTAGAATATTTTTTCAGCTGGAGAGGTTTTATTATGGGATGGCGGCATGGAACCAGTCGGGTGACCGCCGGCCGCAGAGACTTTGAATCAGTGGTTCAGGGAAGCAACTGTCCTGTCCGGAACCAGTTTTCCGCCCATGCACGGCCGCCGAAAAGGAAAAGCACAGCTGCCGCCGCAATGTATGGACCAAACGGAATCCTGGAGGACCACTCGCGCCTGCGGATAAGAATCAGTAAAATCCCTACGATTGACCCAAGGACGCTGCTCACGGTGATACAGAAGAGAACGCCCTTCCATCCAAGAAAGGCGCCGATGGCACCCATGAATTTGACATCGCCGAAACCCATGGCCTCCTGTGGCTGGATGACCTCCTCTGTCACCACTTCCATCGACGGAACAGTGGACGGGTCCATCTCCTCGTTGCCGATCTTCAGCAGAGTCGGCTGCAGTACCACCTCGGTTTCGAAAAAGCAGCGATCCGGCAATTCAACCGTACGGGCCTTCATCCTGAGCTTGTCGGACTCGCGAAAAAACAGATCCTGATACGGAGTCTCGGGTTCATCGGAGCCGGATTGGGTGATGCCGGTTTCCGAAAAATGAAGCCGTGTCCCTTCCGGAAGCCGGATCCTCTTCTGGCCGAAAGCCATTTTCCCGAGACGCAGCACGGCGTAGAGAAGTCCCCAGCCGAAAACAATGCCGATAAGACTGTCTTTGAGAGCCTCGATCCGTCCGTCGGTGAAATGAACCTGAGGCACGGCAAAGGAGAGGAAAAATCCGGCCACGATTCCGCCAAGTGTGATCGAATCCGGGATGATGTAGTGTTCAAAGTCCACCCATGTCGCGACCAGCAGCCCGGCCATGAGAATGCAGAACACCAGCGTGACCAGCAGTGATGACCCGAGGTTATCCAGATCGCCGAAGCGGGCCCATGTCCCCAAGAACATCAGGCCGGTCAGAGTCTCTACAATGAGATACTGCGGTGAAATTCGGGCACCACAGTTGGCGCATTTCCCCCCCAGCATCAGCCATGTCAGAATAGGGATATTGAGGTAAAACGGGATCTGATAACTGCAGTGGGGGCAATGGGATGGCGGGTGAACGACGCTGAGATCACGTGGAAGGCGGTAGATGCACACGTTGAGAAAGCTGCCGACCATGGAACCAAAGATGAAAAACAGAAGTGCCCAGAACTCCCATGGGAGCCTGGTCCAGGTGGAGAGATCAAATGCGGCCATTGACTGGATGGGTGTGGTTGATGATTTGGTGGATAATCGAGTGCACGGAAAGAGGTTATGAGGCGCGATAAATATGATCTTCGAGGGCACGCCTCATGATATCGTCGGGGACCTGCATGCCCGACCAGATTTCCAGGGCGGCGACTCCCTGGTAGAGCAGCATGCCGAGGCCATTGGCGGTGCGGCATCCGGCGTCTGAAGCGATCCTGAGAAAGGGAGTGCGCACGGGCTGGTAAATCATGTCATAGGCATTGGCGGCATTTCCGGGGTCGTATTGAGATGCATCGAACGGCAGTGGATCACCCTCGCGGAGCCCAAGGGAGGTGGCATTCACTATGAGATCGAGTCGGGTGCTTTTCTCCGGATACCCGACATGCACTTCGACGCCGGGGAAAAGCCCGGCTATTTCTGACCGCAGTGATTCACATTTTGAGAGCGTTCTGTTGACCAGATAGAGTCGCGCCACCTTTTCCGCGGCAAGTCTGAGAGCGGCGACACGGCCGGCACCGCCAGCCCCCAGAAGCAGGACGCTCCGACCCTCAAGGTCCAGATCGAGTTCCTCCCGGATGGCCCTGACGACGGCGTCGGCATCGGTGTTGAAGCCGTGCATGCGCCGGGCGGACGGGGCCTCGCCGGTGCCGTCAAACTGCCAGACAGGTTTCCAGTTTCCGGCTGAATCCATGCCTTCAAAGCGGATTGTGTTGACGGCTCCCCACTGCCGGGCACTCCGGTCCAGATGGTCGACCAGACCGTGGGCCAGAAGCTTGTGGGGCACGGTCAGATTCAGGCCAATGAACCCCATCGACAGGGCACCGGCGAGAACGGCCCGAAGGTCGTCCGGATGCACGTCGAAGGCCAGATAATTCCAGTCCAGACCCATGGCGGCCATGGCGGGGTTGTGCATGGCGGGTGAGCCGCTGTGTCGGATCGGGTGGCCCAACACCGCACAATACCGGGTTCCGGCTCCGATACGGTTGAATTCAATGCCTGTCATCAGTTCGATTCATACTATGGCGCAAGGAATTCCATGGATGAAGCAGGAAGTGGCATATGGATAAAAAAGGCCCCGGACGAATTTTGCCGGGGCTGGACGGTATTGTCGTGTCGGAAATAAACCGAATACCAATCGGAATCGTTCACACGAGGAATTGAGGAACCCGGAATTCATCCGGGTCATCGATGCGCGCGATGGAAAACCCGGGAATGATTGAGTCCAGAACATCCTCTTCGACGCCGAAGTGCCGCATGAAAACCTCACCGAAGATCGCGCGGAAATCGGACCGGTGTGAGAGATAGCGGTCATTTTTGCGGAACATGGCACCCGATTCCCAGGTGGAGGCATCGCAGTTATAGACACCACCGCGGACACCACCGCCGGCGATGAACATGCATGTGGCCTCGGCATGGTCCGTTCCCCGGCTGTCATTTTCCCGGGAGGTCCTGCCGAACTCGGTCATGGTGACAATGATGAGGTCCTCCCAGATATCCTGGAGATCCCGGTAGAGCGCCTGATAGCCGGCCGCCACATCGTAGAGGTTATTGCCGTGCGTTCCGTTGATCTGCCCCTGATTATTGTGATTGTCCCAGCCGCCAATATTGACACCGAGGACTTTGACGTCGGTACGCTTCATCAGCATGGCACACTGTTCAAGTCTGCGGCCGAAACTGTCGTTGTTGTATTCAGCGCCGTTGGCAGGGGTGTATGGACCCTGATCCACGGCGTTCTGCAGTGTTTCCATGGTTGCACCAAGCAACTCGCCGGTGCCGTGCACCAGAGTCCGGTATTTCTTTCCGACCAGATCGTGAGCGCCTGAATACAGTCCGAGCAGCCCCGCCCCGCCCTGTCCATTCACGGCTTTCGTGCCCAGCAGTTTTCTCGCATGAGCCGAAGTGCCCCGGAAGCGGAAATCATCCGCTTCCCTGAAATTGGGGATGGCTTCCTTTCCTTTCAGAGCAACCATCTGCTCACCTGAAATCGCTGCCGCAAGGAAGCTGTTATCCCTGTCGCTGAAATCGTACTGGCTGGCAAGGTAACGGTAGAACATTCCCTCCTCGAGGCCGTCATTTCCCGGCAGTCCATTCTCCCAGTATTGCTGACTTGAGAAGTGGGATCGCGACTGGCCACTGTAACCGACCCTGTGAATGATGGCGAGATTGCCCGGGCCATCAACGCCATTGATTGCCGAGTTATTGAAGATCTCCATGATCGGCTCCATGCGGGGATGAAGCTGGGCGAAGCCATTGCCCAGATCGAGTGCGAGATTCTCCGGGATGTAGAGTGTCGGCCGGGTTTCGGTGTTGTAGTCGCTGTCGCCGCGCGGGATGACGGTGTTGATGCCGTCATTTCCACCCCGCTGGAAGATAAATATCATCCGCTTGCGCCGGGTGTCATCCGATTCGGCTGCTGCAAGATTCCTTGAGAGCACACCAAACGGGTTGGTCAGTGCCAGGCCCAGACCAGCACCAGCAAGACCGGTTGACTTGATAAAATTTCTTCTTTGGATCATCGGATAGGAAAATTGAGGATTAATGGTTATGGGTATTGGCTATTGATGCATGGAGTGAAGGCATCCCGGTGATTACTGGTAGTGCCAGTGAGGTGCCGAGAGAACAAGTCCGATCAACTCTCTTACCCGGCTGGCATAATCGCTGTTTCCGGGTTCGAGCGGCAGCGGCTCACCGTTGTCATCCGTTTCGGCGTATTGAACCAGCAGCTGGATATTCTCCTCTCCGAGTGTCCCCTGAAACAGATAGCCATCCAGATAACGGACGATTTCCCCGGCCGTTCTGGCCCCACTCAGACGCAGCAATGTCAGGTAGTTCCATGAGGCGGACCTGTCTGAATTGGTGGCGAAGGACTGAACAAAATTGATTCGTTCCAGCAGGGATGAGGTGGAAATCCAGTCGATACCGTATTCAGACCATCCGTTGGGATCATCGCGGGTGAAGAGGTGCATCCCCATTTTGTCATTGAAATCAGGAAGAGTCGGCCGGATCAGCCTCCCGTTGAGGGCACGCAGGGTGCTGTTGATGAACTCGACAGGAGTCTTGACCTTGGCCCGGTAGAAATCACGGCTCCAGAAAGGCGAGGATTGCCGGTCCGGATCCAGGATGACTTTCATCACTTCAAGAATCATCCCGTCTGATTCGGTCCATACGTCCATACACTGGTGAAGGAGTTCAATTAGCGGTTCCGGAGCGGTTCCCTCGTGGTAGCTTTCGAGAGTAATGTCATCGCTCACAAATCGATTGATGAGCTTGATGCAGATGAATTCCCGGGTTGAGACATGGCCGGCCATCATCCTTATCACATCCTGGGCGTCCTTCAATCCGTCGATACCGGTGCGCCCGGCCGGAATGACCATCTCCCATTCCGTGTCCCTGAAGAGGATTTTTTCATCGATGTCGTGGTCCTCCGGACTGAAGCGGAAGGCCCACTCACCATTGGGATCTCCGTTTTCGATGCTGCCCTCCTCGAGTTCACGATGAACCAGCTTCGGATGGATGGAAAAATCCGAACTGCGAAGGCTGACATTGTGGGCCTGGATGGCGAGCACATTCGGCTGAGCGCCGAACCGGATCAGGTCGGCAAAAAGCGCCATGGGGTATGTCTCGAAGTTGCCGCGAGACTCATGATTCCGGCTGGCGAATGAATCATGCGGAGGCGGGTTGCCGGTCATTTCCATACTCTCGCTTCGGGCTATTTCTGTGCCGTTGAGGTAGGCAACGAAGCCGTCGTCGTAATCTATGGCAAGGACGAGGTCCCTTAGTTCCTGGGGAGATTCAAGAGTGAATGTTTTGCGGAGATAAACTGAACTGTAATTATTGCGCATGTCGGCAAGCTCAGTGAGGTCGTCACCGTCGCCAAAGCCGATACTGGTCCTCCCGGTTGCCCACCGGGCGTCATTGTATCCGGGCCGGGTCCACAGCGTGGTGGGGTTGCCCTGCGCGTCGGGTGTCGGCTCAAGCGTTCCCTTGACATATCGCCAGGCATCGCCAAGGGCAATGACGGGAGTTTCCCGGAAGCTGACATTCGTTTCGGTGAACGGCCTGACGGCACTGTCCGGCCATTGTTTGAGATCCTGAGGCCACACCTTCCTGACAGTCCACCCGGTAAAGCAGCGGGCCAGTTCCTCGATATCTCTCTGCGTATACCGATTGTCGACACCGAATGCGAAAAGCTCGAGAATTTCGCGCGCATAATTCTCATTGGGGCCACTCCGTGTGTTGGTCACATTGTCAAGATAGATAAGCTGCGGAACACTGGTTGCACTGAACATCAGCAGATCCTCAAACCGTCCAAGCGCATGCTGATAGAAAAACTGGTATTCCTTGAACTCTTCATGAGCGGCCTCGGATCGGGCCTGCTGCCTCGACATTGCTTCCGACCCGTCTGAGTTCTCAAGGTCCTCAAAATACTCCGCGACTTTGTCAAAATCGGTGGTGAAATGGTTTTCCCAGAATTCTCCAAGGATTGCCTGCAGCTGATTCGGAGCGTAGACACCGCGGACATGTATCAGCTGTTGAAGTTCGTCAATGCCGGAAATCCGCTGAACCGGGTCGGCATCAATCGACTCGCGGATCAAAAGCTCGGGAATGAGGGTCGCGTCACTGCTGGTGACCCGGTAGTTGTGAAGCTGGATCGCGATCACATTGACTCCGTCAACAAGGACGTTCCGGTGATCAGTGATATCAAATTCCTCAAATTCACCCGCTTCGTGATTGCCGTCAGCCTCGGTCAGATGGCCCGGACGCGCGCCGCTGACATTGGCTCTGGCCACTTCCACGCCATTCAGATAAGCCACAAACGCATCATCAAAATTTATGCGCAGGATGAGCCGGGATATTTCATCCGGCGAGAACAGGGCGAACTTTCTACGGATGGCAAAAGTGAGGTATCCATCGGGGTTGGAGTCGGTCTGCCGCATGTCGCGGAAGACGGTGTTGTCATCGCCGTCACCATAACCGAAACCCGCCTGGCCCTGTTCCCACCCGCTGTCATCAAAGTCCGGCTGCATCCAGTCAGAAGGTGGCGCCGTGATGCCCTTGCGATAGGACCATGTTGAAAACCGGGGAACCAGCACCGTATCACGGCTTGGCTGATATTCCTCGAAGAGTTCCGATTCCCCGTTGTTGAGGACAAAAAACTGGTTTTCGGGAATCAGATCCGGATGAAGCTGCCAGTCGATATACCCGGTGATCCCCATTTCATCGATCTTCTGCAGGTCATCCAGGGTTGGACCATATGCAATCCTGTTGAGGAGATGTCCGGCCCGCTGCTCCACTCCGATAGCGTGAACGGGGATTTCACCATTGAATGAGAAGTATTCCGGTCCTTCATGCTGTGGCTGGGGAGGCACGTCGTCATTCACCAGCCGGATAAACAGAAACCGGGTCGATTCAGGCTCCGGAATATTGAAATGGGCGGCGCCGCCAGCCCCTTCGAGGGCCCCGGCCACAAGGATCTCGCCTTCCTGTCCGGAACCCAGCTGATCCCTCGACTCGACCACGGCGTAGCGATAACCGGCCGGCAACTCGGCGACAATCTGAACCATTTCGTCCTGGAGCACGGTCGAAGTCACCTGAAAGCCTTCCCCGCCCTGCGCGTGGCAGATGTTATTCTGACCGGTCCATCCAGTAAGGATCGCCGCCAGGGCAATCCTTCTAAGCCATTTGTTCATTTTCATTGATAGATAATGCGGATGTCTGCCTGCCCCGGACTTCCCCTGCCAAGTGCCTGCATCACGCCGGATCAATTGAACCCCGGAAGACTTCCGCATACTGAAAACGGAAATCTCAGGATATCACCAGCTTCGATACATCGGACGAGCTAAATATACATAGCATATACACGGACCTGACGCCATAGCTGTCATCGAAGAAAAATTGATTAATTTTTCCAATCGAGGGGGCTATGGCCGTTTTGGCTGTGTGTGCTGATTCGGACTGCATCCCCGAAGGCCAGCGGCTGCTGAGGCCGGAAATTAAGTAAAAAGTGGTGAGCGTCCAAAAAGAAGTCAGCACATCCCGATGATTCATTTTCGAATACGGGAGATATGGCCGTTGTGGACATCCCAGAAGATCCATGAAGCTGACAGCGATTCGGGCCATGAGGGTTCAGTGCAGGTCATGATGATCTGGGCTCTGCCGTCGCGGGCCTTGTCGAGGAGCGGCAGAAACGCCTTCCGACGACCGGCATCGAGTTCCCCCATGATGTCATCGATCAGGAGGATGGGATAGGACCCGAAATAGCCGAAAAGGATCTGGATCTGCGCCATTTTGAGGGCAATGACGAGTGTGCGCTGCTGGCCTTCCGAGGCGAAACGGGCAGCGTCCCTGTCATTGATATTGAGGATGAGATCATCGCGGTGGGGGCCGATGATGGTGGACCCGGTGCTGAGTTCGCGACGGAAGTTTTTCTCCAGTTCAAGGGCGAAGTCATGTTTGACGGATGCGCGGTATTCCAGGAGCAGCTCCTCATCGCGGCCATCCGCGATCTGCCGGTAGGCGAGGCGCGCAATGGGGCTCAGAGCCGGAACGACCTTGCGGCGAATTTCCATAATGCGGTTGCCGTGCTCAATCACGGGCGCGGTGAAACTCTGAAGCAGCCGGTCATCCAGATCCTTCCTCTTCAACAGCGCATTCCTGTTGCGAACCGCCCTGGAATATTTCTGAAGCGCTTCAAGATAGCCCGGCCGGGTCTGACAGCAGATGAGATCAAGGAACCGTCGACGGACCGATGCCGGGCCTTTGACGAGCTGAATGTCCTCGGATGAAAAGATCACGGTCCTCACGGTGCCGAGGTAGTCCTGAAGAGACGACAATGGCTCCTCGTTCACCGAAAGTTTCCGTTCACTCCGCGAACGGTAGAACTTTATCCTCGTTTCGACATCCGCCTGAACGACGCCCCCGGCGAAATAGCCGCTTTTTCCATACTGGATCAGCTCCTGATGTCTGGCTCCGCGGAAGGAGCGCATGGTTGAGAGCAGGTAAACGGCCTCGAGGATATTGGTCTTTCCCTGGCCATTGAGACCGGTAAGCACATGCACGCCCGGTCCGACAGTCCAGTCGAGTCTGCTGAAATTGCGAAATCCACGCAGCCTGAGTTCCTTCAAGATCATTAATCCGTCGCCGCGCTTATCCTACCCCATCGGCCCCGCGGTCCCAACCGGTATTTACCGTCCATCCGGTGCGGGACGGCACGATCTGATCCATCCAGTCAGTTGGCAGAAGCAGGGGAAATCCACCCAGCTCACCGTCTATCTCCTCCTCAAAGGTCGGATCCACCCTGCCCGGACTCCCGATGACCCGGTGGAGCAGATCACTGAAATGCCGGATCCGGTCCCGACCAAAATCCGCTGTGTGACCGGCCGAGATCATAAACAGCCAGTCACTGGATTCTTCGAGGCACAGACACCGGAACCCGAGCCCGAACCACTTCCTGAACTCCACCTCTTCGACAGGAGTCATGCTGCCGGGTGATTTCACGCGCCTTCTCACTGCCGACCAGAAGGCTTCCCGATCCATGGCCACGAGTCTGGAATATTCTTCATTCTCTGAATTGATCCAATAAGAGAAATCCCCGCCCTCTCCCCAGCTGCCGGAGGGTATGGACAAACCGGGGAGGGATGCCTGGCCTCCTGAAAACACGGGAGCCGAAAGTCGTGTTTCAGATGGGGTTTTCCACTGCCATGATGAGCCGTGACAGGCATCCCCGACATTGCGGATAACTGAATCGAGAAAATCGGGTCCCTCAAACCACCAGTGGCCGAACAACTCCGTATCAAACGGCATGACAATCATCGGCTCCGGATCCGACGCCCCGCGGAGCGGAAGGGACTTCATCTCCACTGCCCATCTTTCCAGCGCCATGGCAAATTGCCTGCCATGGTCACATGCCTGTCTTCGGGCTCTGCCGGGATCATAGACCCCGCCTTCAATCGATCGATGCTTGAAACCGGTGAATCCCCTGCTCTGCCCGCCGGCCAGAAACGGCCGGAGATACCCGGGATCCATTTCCATGCCCAGGTCGCGATAGAAATCCCTGTAACTTCCATGGGATGGGTAACCATGCTGGCGGTCCCAGATCAGCCCCATACTCCCCCGGTGCCGGAAATGAATACTCAGTCCACTGTCGAGGACCACTGGCACTGAATCCGGCACCTCCACGACCTGCGGCTTTTCCAATACAGTCCATTCAATACCGGCTTTACGAAGCGGTTCATCCAGCATCGGATGCCATCCGCATTCCGGAAGCCAGAAGCCCTTCGGCCTGACACCGGACCACCGTTCCATGGCATCCAATGCGCCGCGTATCTGGTATTCCAGATGCTGAGGATACCCGATGAGAAATGGCAGCATCGGATGACTGGAGGCGGTGCACACCAGTTCAATAATCCCGTCCTCTACCAGACCGGGGATGAGGGAGGAGATATCACCTTCCAGCATCTGCCACTCTCCGAGAAGCGACCGGTAGTGATTCAGGTAGTACTCGGCCAGTGCCCGACTTCGGGGGCTGAACGAGTTCCGGAGCACCTCGGACTCACAGAGATCGATTCGACTGCGCAGGTATTTTTCAGTTCCGGCCGTGAGATCCCGGTCCTGAAACATCGCTGCAAGGGGTGCGGAGACAGACAACACAATCCGAAACGAATACCCATCCTCATGAAGCCTCCTGAAGATACGGAACAGCCGGAGATAACTGTCGCAGACTGCCTCGTGATACCACCTTTGTCCACACTCACCCTCAATGGAAGTGGCTTTCAGCCACGGAAGATGGGTGTGCAGCAGAAAACAGCCACCAAATTCGCGGGGAGTGGTATTCAAAGCAAAGACTTACGAATCTCCAACTCCGATGTCCGGGTTCACCACATCAGAAATCGATGGCATGGAGATTATTTCAGTTCGCATGCTCAAATGAATTTTCCGGATTTCCCGATGCCGGCCATCCTCCGAATCAATAATCACATCAAGAACGGGGATTCGATCATGATCCGGTGCACTGACCCGGAAACTGAAATAGCCATCACTCACCGGAACCTGCCGGCCCTGAAAGTAAACCCGTGAACCGGGTTTGACGCGCCCCCGCACAACCTGATCCACATTCAATTCCAGAACCGGGGATGCCACGGTGTTGGCAGCCGATGCGACCGGGTGAGAATTTGTGCTCTCATCCGCGGGGATTTGACCGGTCTCCGTAATGGCAACAGGCTGGACATCCTCACGGATAGCATCTGCAGTCTGCTGACTGCCGGAATCCGGCACTCCTGAAACATTAGACGTTCCCGGCGGATCAGCCTGCCTTTGAGGAAAATGCTGTGCCGAGGAAAGTCCTTTCGAATGCCGGAGAAATCCGTGGTCCCTCTCTGGAGGCTCAGGCGAGGAAACCCACGATTCGTAGTGATTGAAGGGAAACTGACTGGACACATTTCCATTGAGACCGTGCACGCGGCCCGTGGTCCGGTTGTCTTCGCCCGCGCTGGCGGGAGGCCATGATCCCCGACTCAGGCAAATCCACTCGCACGGGACTTTCCGGTCGAAATATCCGAACTCAATGGTCATGGGGTTATTCTCACCGGGCACAGGCACATACCAGCCCCGGGCTCTGGGATGAAGAGTGAGAACACGAAAGTTGTTTGACTCGCCCGAATCGCTTCTCTTCCCCGCAATCCCGACCCTGAGCCTGAGGTTGCTGTCGTGGGACAGAAGAGCAAGCCTGCGAAGATCAGATGGTGTATGCTCCCAGCTCACGTAAAGCCAGCGCTCCCCGCGGGGAATTACGGCCAGTCTGCCTGCGCCCGTACCTGAATTTGTCTCCTTGCCCATTTTTGTCATCAAGAGTAATTCAGTGTTGCAGCTGACTTCATTTTCTTCCACGATTTGTGTGAAAAGTATTCATTACTGCTCATTGAAGTTGGATCCGACAGACACTAGCCCGCTGCAAAGCGCACTGACAAGCCTTAAAAGTGGCGGTCAGATTGGAATTGCCTTCACCAACCCGGTCATTTGCGAACAAATCCTCGACAGTATTTCCAGCCCGCCTCTGGCGGATGTTATTTTTTCCAAAAATCTTGGAATCATGGTCTACCTCCTGGACCGCGCCGCAATTGAATTCTCCATCTGCAGAAAATACATCGACAGTCCGGGGGATCCATCCATCGCCTTTTCCATCTACATCTGCAGCTTCGCCTGCGAGTCTTTGACAGATGCTCCGCCTGACTATTTTTGCCCGGCCGGGCTCGCAACACTGCAGAGAATTCTCCGCCGATCAGATCTGATTATTATTGACAACCAATTCTATGAACAAAGACACATTCAGGGGGAAAAACCACCAGGTAATATATGGATTCATTTTTCTGTGGAAGGAATGAACCGGTGCCATCACAAGCTGGAGCCAATTCGTCTGGCCGCGGGACTTTCATCGTGGGAGCCCGTGCCGGTTTATCTGCACTTATTCACGGAAAAGACCGGTGAGTTTTCCGCGGAAAAATTCACTCCAACCGATCTGAATAGAACTGAAACGAGGCAGTTAAAAGAATACCTGGATACAGCCGTATCCAACAATGTGAATTTCTTATTCACTTCCGACCGCATACCCCCGAATTTTTTGTCCGGCAGTATTCGATGGCAACAGTATACGGAAGATAATTATGATATTTTCGCGGAATTCATGTTCAGCGGGGGTGACAGGAACGGGTTCCGGGAACTGCATGGCGGTTCAGAATGATATTGGCAGTATGAAATATGGATACCGGAGAATTATGTAGCGGCAGCGGGAGTCTTTACCGGTTTGATGGAATGGCATGAAAGCAAAGGACAGCCCATCCCTTTCGGAAACAGGCGAAATGGCCCGGACAGGCAGCCATTCCGGTTATTACCGGTTGTTCATCAGGATCCCCGTCCTCATAAGAGTCGCAATAGGAATGCTCTCATTTGGCATGCTGATCCGGGAAATTGGATGGCCTATCTCCGCTGAGCAGACTGTGGAGAATGAGCGACTCACATGGTTACTTATAGCAATTGCCATCCTGACGGAAGCGTGGCAGGCCCATATCGACAGGAAGAGAAAGTCGCGGCAGTACTACTTTGCAGTGGTGCTGGCGGTCGTGCTCGGAGCTGCACGGTTCTCCTTTGAAGTGCTGTTCAGCAGCGATGCTTTTGTGGGGCATTTTCCGGAGAAACTGACCACAATTGCAGGATTGGTCATTGTGCAGGCCAGTCTCATCGGCCCGCTGGTTGTGTATATTCTTGGATTGACCAGGTCCAATGTACTGCAGGCAGCGAGGCCGGGATCCCTGTTCGTTGTCGGCTTCATTGTGGCCATACTGGCTGGCACACTGCTTCTCAAACTCCCGAATGCAACCACTGACGGCATATCATGGACAGACGCCCTTTTCACCAGCACCAGTGCCGTGTGCGTTACCGGACTGATCGTTGTGGATACGGAACATGACCTCACTACGCTCGGACATTATGTCGTTCTGATACTGATTCAGATCGGCGGTCTCAGCATTGTAACCCTGACATACTTCCTGTCACTCATACTGGGCCAGGGAATTACTCTGAGGGACAGACACCGCCTCAGAAAACTCTTCAGCGAACAGAACACCGGCGAGTTGACATCCTTCATCACCCGCGTCGTCATCATGACCGCCATCATCGAACTGACAGGAACAATTCTCATCTACCTGACATGGCACAATAACCCGGTCAGACCCGGCTATTCATTCAGCGATGCACTCTTCCACTCGGTTTCCGCCTTCTGCAATGCCGGATTCTCCACTTTCTCCGAGGGTCTTGCTTCCCCGGGTGTGGTGGATAACCGTCCACTGCAGGCGGTTGTGATGGCGCTGATTATTTCAGGAGGCATTGGCTTTGTCGTCCTCCAGGAAGTGTTGAAACATTTATCAGGTGCTCTGCCGAAGCTCTTCAGTCCATCCATACGCCGTCCGGGAAAAAGGCTCGAACTCCATGTCAGACTGGCTTTATCCGTCACTTTCCTTCTGCTGCTTGGAGGATTTATCTGGCTTTTCATGATGGATTCCCATCATTCCGTTTCAGAGCGGATATGGACAGCCGCCTTCAACAGCGTGACTGCCAGAACGGCAGGTTTCAACATCAACGACTTTTCAAAGTATGAATTCCCTTCCGTAATAATTTTGTGCGTTCTGATGTTTATTGGAGGCTGTCCGGGTGGCACAGCTGGAGGGGTCAAGACCACGACATTTGCGGTTGCGACCGGCGAACTCGTGCGGCTTGTGCGGGGGCGTAATTCACTGCATTTGCTCGACCGGAGGATACCGCGGGAAACTGTGGAACGCTGCCAGGCGACGGTGGTGCTTTCTGTTTTTTTCATTGTTGGCTCGACATTTCTTCTGAGTGCGATGAATCCCGGCCTTGATCCGGTTGATGTTGTATTTGAATGTGTGAGCGGGTTCAGCACGGTCGGGCTTTCCCGGGGGATCACCGCAGACCTGAATCCTGCCGGCAAGATGATTATCATTCTGAACATGTTCGCAGGAAGAATCGGCATTCTTCTCCTGGTTACCACTTTGGCTGGTCCGCCACAGAAAAGACATTACGAACTGCCGGAAGGACAGCTTCCGCTGAATTAGCGCGAATTGAACTCTGGTTTAACGACTGCAGAAGCATGAAATTCTCAATAATTGGACTTGGATATTTCGGTTCATCGCTGGTGGAGGAACTGGTATCAGCCGGCCATGAAGTAATCGCCATAGACACTGATATCAGTCACATCCGCCAGATCGAGGAGACTGCAACCCTTGCAGCCCAGGCAGACGGTACGGATATTGAAGCGCTGAAACAGCTGGACGTCGACAAAGTTGATGTTGCAGTTGTGGCAATAGGTGAGGGATTTGAAGCCAGCCTGATGATTACCGCGCATTGTCAGTCATTGGGAATCGGGCGGGTTTACACCAGGGTCATCAATAATGTTCACGAGCATATTCTTGGACTCATGAAGGTCACCGGAACAATCCAGGCGGAGAGACTTGCCGCTTCAAACTTTGCCCGACACCTTGTAGACAGAAATGTTCACAGGTATCTGGACCTCGACGAAACTCACGCCATCGTCGAAATGGAAGCTCCGGAGTGGACTGCTGGACTCTGTATTTCCGAATTGGATCTCAGATCCCAGTTCAGCATCAATATTATAACCATCAAACGTCTGGAACCACTGCCACAGGAGGGGAATGATGAATCCGCGAATAAGTCATTTGCCATCATCGGGACCCCGAAACCAAATACTATTATCAACAGAGGGGACCGACTGGTTATTTTCGGAAAATTCGAGGACATAAAAAACCTTGGCAGCAAAGACTCCGTCAGGAAGCATTAACTACAATTACCCAGGTGATTATGTTGTTCACCGGCTACTGCCTGAGGCGGCCCACATGGCTGACATGTGGGCCGCCATCAATTCCAACACGACATTCCCCTTGCAGAATACCGCAGAACAATCCATACTGCCCCATGAGCCCTTACTGGATATTCCCTCCGATTCTTCGAGGTTTCAAATCTCTGGTTTCTTATTTTCTTCCAACCATTGTCTTTACTTTAATCACCCTGCCGGCCCACGGACTTGAATTCCAGTCCAATGTCATGATCCCCATGCGGGACGGAGTGAGTCTCGCCGCAAATATCTATTGGCCGGATGACTCCGGAGGACCATTCCCGGTTATCCTCATGCGGACACCCTACGGAAAGCCGGGAGCGGATTTTGGCGATGCGCGCGAATACACGGATCTTGGTTTCGCCATGGTTGTCCAGGACTGCCGTGGCAAGGGGCAGTCGGGTGGCACATGGGATCCATTTGTGGCTGACCCGGAGGACGGGGCGGATACGCTCGGATGGATTGAGGAGCAGCCATGGTGTAACGGACGAATCGGTACGGCGGGCGGGTCGTATGTCGGGTGGACCCAGTGGGCGCTGATGCCCGATGCATCACCGGCGCTTCGTTGTGCTGTCCCGATAGTGCCGTTCTCCCACGTCTACGATGATATTGCCTATTATGGCGGGGCCTTTCAGGTGGCCCTGCTTTTTGGATGGGGGGCTGCGGTCGGCAATGTCTTCCTGCCGCCCGATGAACTTCAGCAGGCATACCGTTACCTGCCACTGAAATCATGGGGCGACCAGTTCGACAAACCGGTTTCCTATCTGAATGACTGGATCAGGCATAACACGGATGATGATTACTGGAGACGGCGCAGCATCGGTGGCAGGCACGAGCGTATCACGGTTCCGATTCTCAATATCGGTGGCTGGTATGACATATTTTCAAAACCAACTCTGGAAATGATCATGAAGGTCCGTGAGAGTTCGGTCAGCCGGATGGCCCGCCGCAACCAGTTTGTCATAATGGGGCCATGGGCTCATGGCGTGGGGGTCCGGAAGGTGGGCGATCTCGACTTCGGGGCAGATGCCGGACTGGATCTCGGAGCCATTCAGAAAAAGTGGATGCAATACTGGCTCATGGACGAGGAAACCGGAGTGGAGGACTGGGCACCATTGCAGATTTTTGTCATGGGCGCCAACAGGTGGCGGGATGAATTTGAGTGGCCCCTTGAACGAACCGACTACACCCCATGGTATCTCCACAGTAATGGACAGGCCAATACGCTGAACGGGGATGGCGTCCTCGCCGTAACTCAGCCGTCCGCCACAGGTGAGGACTCGTTTACCTACGATCCAGATGATCCGGTACCGACTTCAGGCGGCAATAACCTTGTCGGCGCGCCAATCGGACCAATCGATCAGTCCACGGTTGAATCGCGTCAGGATGTGCTGGTCTATACATCCGATGTGCTGAACACACCAGTCGAAGTCACCGGACCGGTCAAGGCAGTGCTTTATGTGTCTTCATCGGCGCGCGACACCGACTTTACCGCCAAGCTGGTTGATGTGCATCCGGATGGCCGGGCTTTCAACCTGTGTGATGGCATCCGGAGAGTTCGCTTCAGGACCGGAATGAACGATGAACAGCTGATCCGGCCCGGAGAGAAAATCAGACTCGAAATTGACCTTTGGGTCACCAGCAACCTGTTCCTCAAAGGGCATCGTATACGCCTTGAAGTCTCCAGCAGCAACTTCCCGAGGTTCGATCGGAATCCCAACAGCGGACTGCCATTCGGTACCGACGTGGAAGTGATCAAGGCCCAACAGACCGTCTTCCATGGCCCGGAGCACCCGAGCCATGTTCTGCTCCCGATCATCCCGGCAAGGAATTAGGCAGAAACAGGTCCCGGACAAAAATTCCGGGCTTCATCAATCCGCGGGAATCTGGCGCACCCGGAAAAAGCCGGCACCATTCGCCACCGGATGACTGAGCTGCAGCCGCCCCCCGCCCGGGAGTCCTGTATCCCGCATGGACTCCTCCCACTGAGCCAGAGGACCAAGTTGTGGAGTCCACTCGAGAATGAATGTGGATCCCGGTTGCGCGTCGATTTCGACAATCATCTGCCCGTCAGTTACCCGGGCACCGGATATCCGCAGCAGTTCGTCAGGCACCCAGGGGTTCAGGCCGTTGACGAATTCATCAATATTTCTTATGCCATCCTGATCCATGTCCAGCACCGCATCGAACCGGTCCAGGGGATTGAGATCCATATCCAGTTCCCAGAAATCGGGAATGCCGTCCATGTCTGAATCGACAGGCGGGTCAGCCACCTCAACCACGTTCGGGAATCCCGGTGTGGGCAGCACGATCCGGATGGACTCAGAGCCATCCGGATAGAGTCCCCATGTTTCAAATGGATTGACCTGCGGTATGACGACCTGGTGGATGACGTCAAGCCGGCGTGTATAAAGCCTGAGAAGCTCGCCGTCACCATCAAGCTGGAAAGGCACTGCCCATGGAAGCCGCCCGGCCCCGCTCATGGCATAGAACCTCGCCATCTGACGGGGTCCGATGAAGCTGGATGGCGGAAACCGGAAGATTCCCGATTCGTTGATAAAAGGAGAATCGGAAACCATGACTGATTCCAGTGTGACAATCGAATCATTCGGGTTGTATACCTCAAACCAGTCGGGCTGGAAGGGGTGACTGGCCCGCCATTCATTGATGACCAGATTGGGGGGATTCATCACGCCAAGGACGGCTGAGTTGACTTCACCGGGCGTTGGCAATTCCAGAAGTTCTCCTGAATCATCGCCCGGCTGCAGTGAAATTCCGGGAATCTGCGGTCCGTATAACAGTTCATCCACCGGCGTGCCGTCAGGTCTTGTCAGCCTGAAGTGGCCGCCAGAGTGATCCATGGCAATCCGGCTGTTGAGCATCCCGGAATCAACCGCATGCGGATCCATGGCGACCAGTGTAAATTGCCCGGGACCGACAGTGGTGCCGGATGGAAAGTGCCACTCCGCCCCTGAGTGGACATCGAGGATACTGTATCCGGACAGGTCGAGCACGGAGTCCGTATTGTTGATCAGTTCCACCCATGAAACGGGGCCGCCATCAACAGGAGAAGTATCCCGCACCATGACCTCGTTGAATCCCAGTGGACTTTCCTGGGCCAGGAAGTTGGATTGTCCCGGGGAGCCATTACCGTTGATGGATCGACGGCTGCCGGTGCCATCCGGAATCAGTCCATAAACTCTTCCGGCAATGGCCTGAGCAGCCACCATCCGGTCGATGCGTCTGCCTTCGCTGTCAAAGAGTTCCAGCGCATCCCCGTCGCTGAGCGGACGGGACGGGATTTCTCCCGGGCCCATGCCCCGTTCGAGGTCATAGACCACATACTCACCGGCACCGAGATAGGAATGACGGCGCAGCTGATAGACCCAATCACCGTCCACCAGTCTCAGGCCTGTCAACTGCACCGGCTTATCCACCTCGATGGATGTCAGCTCAAACCATGGTGCAGCGGAATCAGATCCGACAGCCATCCATTCATTGAAACGAATGGATGCCGAATCTCCGAGTTCGGCCGGCACATTGGCTTCAGCCGGTGAAGGTATTCCCAGATGCCATGCTCCGCCGAGACGGGCAAGGGAATATCCTTCAGGAAGAAAGCCGAAGTCCACGCCGTCGACCATCCTGCCCTGCCCGTCAAAGAGGTAGAGCGACTCTCCGTCCCGGTCCAGTGAAAAGCTGACAGTGAGGTCATGGCTGGCAAACGGGACTGTTCCGCCCAGACCGATGACCATGTACGCCCCGGCGTCGATCGATGTTCCAGGCGGAAATACAAAACGGGCATTGTCATCCGGATCATCGCTGAGGCGCCAGCCGCCAAGGTCGATCGGTTGAGATGACGGATTCGAGAACTCCACCCAGTCGGACGGCCGCTGGTCTTCTCCGGTGGCATCCCCGGCCATCGATGCGAAGGCAAGCAGTTCACTGATGAAAACCGAACCGCCGGCTGGGATCCGTTGTCGGAAGACTCCGGGCGACCCGCCTGGAAGTGTGCTGCTCCACCACGAGGAGGCGCTTGAAGGCGCGGCATCGGCAGAAGACAGTTCAATGGAGAAGCCGCCGCCATCGGCCTGGCCGGGCCATGCGCCGGAATCACCGTAGCGGATCTCATCCACAATGATGCCTTCGGCGGTGAAGAGCCTTAAAGTCTCCCCCGCATTGCTGAGTTCACCACTGAATTCACCCCCAATGAGGACTGATGGGTGGTCTGCGGCAAAGGCTTCCATACCGCCTTCGGAGATCAACACAATCGACTGACCCTTTTCGAGCACCGTTCC
>JAUIAG010000065.1 GCA_030425355.1 Verrucomicrobiia bacterium | reverse complement strand
CACCGAAGACATCCACAAGGCTGTCCGGAATGTCGACCTGATTTACACCGATGTCTGGGTGTCCATGGGCAAGGAGGACGAGGCACGCGAGCGCATTGAAAAACTCCGCGGCTATCAGATCAACCGAAACCTCGTGGCCATGGCTTCACCCGAGGCCCTCGTCATGCACTGCCTCCCCGCCTACCGCGATCACGAAATCACAGACGAGGTCCTGGAAGCGAACGCCGAGTGCATTTTCCGCGAAGCCGAAAACCGGCTCCATGTGCAGAAGTCCATCCTCATGAAGCTGGGGAGCAAGGATTGACTTTATTTCGGCACCAACTGCCTTCATATTGGATGAAATGACGACTGAAGGAACAACCAGCAGCCCCGAGACACCCAAGCCGGCGCAGCGCCGCATCAACCTCCGCACTCCGGATGTCATGGAAGCCGTCCAGGCCCAGGTGGAAGGACACTACCGCTCGGTGCTGGTGGACACCCTCCGGTCCCGCGGAAATCACCTCAAAATTGGCCCGCTCACCATCCGCCTGGCCAAGGAATTCGGCTTCTGCTACGGCGTCGAGCGCGCCATCGACCTCGCCTACGCCGCCCGCAAGGTCTATCCCAATGAAAGACTCTTCATTCTCGGGGAAATCATCCACAACCCGGAAGTCAATGATCAGATCCGTGCCATGGGAATCCGGTCCCTCATGGGCAGCAACAAGGAATTTGAAGTCTCGGATCTCAGTCCGGACGACATCGTGATTGTCCCGGCCTTCGGTGCGGAAGTCGGCATCATTGACGAGATCAAGAAAATCGGCTGCCGGTTCGTCGACACCACCTGCGGCGACGTGATGAGCGTCTGGAAAAGGGTCCGGCAGTACTCGCGGGACAAATTCACTTCCATCATTCACGGCAAGGCATGGCACGAGGAAACCAAAGCCACCAGCTCCCGCGCCACAGCTGCAGGCGAAGGCCACTATCTCGTCGTCTATGATCTTGAGGAGACCGATTACGTCTGCGATTACATCGTCAATGGCGGTGACCGCGAACACTTCCTCGAAAAATTTCAGGGGGCCTATTCAGACGGATTCGACCCGGATGTGCATCTCAACCAGATTGGTGTCGCCAACCAGACCACCATGATGCGGGGTGAAACCGAGGAAGTGCAGAGACGTCTCGCTGCCGCCATTGAAAAGAAATACGGCCGGGAAGACCTCGACAACCATTTCCGTTTCTTTGACACCATCTGTGGCGCGACTCAGGACCGGCAGGATGCCCTCAAGACCCTGCTGACCACGCCAATGGATCTGCTCCTGGTTGTCGGCGGATACAACTCCTCCAACACATCCCACCTCGCCGAGATGGGAGAGGCGATTCTTCCCACCTACTTCATCAAAAATGCCGGCAAAATGGAGTCAGCCCAGCGGATCACTCATTTCAACCAGCATATCGGCCGCGAGGAATCCACTGAAAACTGGCTTCCCGAAGGAGAGATCACCGTCGGAATCACCGCAGGTGCCTCGTGCCCGAACAATCTGATCGAGGACACCATCCGGCGTCTGTTTGAGTTGAAGGGCGTTTCAATAGAGGAAGTCCTTCGATCCGGCGCCTGAGCACTACCGGCTTCCGTCCCGGCCAAGTCCCTCCATCAATGCCATGAATGACAGTGACGCCTTCGGCATGCCACGGTCGAGGCTTGAAATTGAGGCTTTTGAAGACCGTTTTCTGGCTCCCTGCGCGCAGCGGAGCTTCCATTCAAGGGGCCGGAAATACCCGGACCCGTCCACCGACTGGCGGACGCCATACCAGCGGGACCGCGACAGGGTCATTCATTCCCGCGCCTTTCGGAGACTGGAATACAAAACTCAGGTGTTCCTGAACGGCACGGGCGACCACCTGCGCACCCGTCTCACCCACACCATTGAGGTCTCCGCCATTGCCAGAAACATCGCCCGGGCACTCCGGCTCAATGAGGACCTGACTGAGACCATTGCCCTCGCCCACGACCTTGGCCACAGTCCTTTCGGGCACACCGGGGAACATACCCTCGACAAGCTGATGAAGGGCGATGGGGGATTTGAACACAATATCCAGTCCCTCCGGATCGTGGAGACACTGGAAACCAAATACCCTGCCCACCCCGGTCTCAATCTTTCATGGGAAGTCCGTGAAGGACTGCTCAAACACAGCCCGGACAGAAATCATCCCAACTGGACTGATGAGTTCAATACACCCAACCCGTCCCTCGAGGCCCAGGTCGCCAACCTCTCCGATGAAATAACCTACTACAGCCACGATATTGATGACGGTCTCGAAGCCGGACTGCTCGATGAACACCACCTGATGGAAAATGTCGAGATCTGGAACCGGCTCGCCTCCGAAGTCCAAACCGCCCACGGCACCATGAGTTCCGAAAAACGGCGCTATTTCATCATCCGGTGCCTCATCGATTATCTCGTCCGGGACATCGTCCAGACGACCTTCCTCACTCTTGAGTCCACGGCGGTCGAAACCGCCGATGAAGTCAGGCAATGGCCCGAACGCATAGCCTCCCCTTCCCCGCCCGTAAAACGACAGCTCTCCGAACTGCGGCGGTACCTTTTCACCAACCTCTATTTCAACGAAGTCGTCAAACAACCCAACGACAGGGCCACCGCCATGCTCGAGGACCTGTTTCAGTTCTACCTTCTTCAACCCCATGAACTGGGAGAAGGCAGTCAGGCTCGCCTCCGGCATTTCAACCTCAAACGCGTGGTCTGTGACTACCTCGCAGGGATGACCGACGGCTTCGCCCTGCAGGCCTATCAGAAACACCTCGGCCGACAGCCACTCCTGCCGTTCGGCTCAGGCATCACTGCCCCGGGCTGACCGCATCCATCGCCGGCTCCTCCACCAGTGCTCCCCCACAACTGGATCCGCTCCCCGCCGTGCACCCGAAACAATGATCCCCCGTACACACATCCATAAACTCCATCTCAGACAGCGTCACTTCCCACAACTTCCTGCCACGCCAGCTTTCACCGCCCATAGGCAGCCCCAGCATCTGATTGAAATCACAGTCATACAGCTCTCCCTCCCAGCTCACACTCACCGTGTCCCGGCACATCAGCCCATCCACCGTGGCGCGGTTGAACGACTCCCGCAACAACTCAAGATAACTCTCATACCGGCCCTCGCGCCGCAGCCACGCCGCAAAACGCGCAATCGGCATATTCGTGATCGTCAGGAGATCACTAAACAGAATACCAAAGTTATTTAGTAATTCAGTTTTGTAGTCTTTTTCGAGGTCCTTCTGGGGCCCCGGGAGGAAGTCGCCGACGGGATTGTAGACCAGGTGGAGTTTGAGGTCGCTGCCCGGCCTGGCGTAGCCGCACTGATTGAGGATCTGGAGTCCCCTGATGGAGTTGTCGAAGACGCCGTCACCGCGCTGCTGGTTGACGTTTTCGGGGGAGTAGCATGGCATGGAGGCGACCACTTCGATGCGGTGGTCGGCCAGAAACCCGGGAAGCCACTCGTAGCCTTTTTCGACGAGGATGGTGAGGTTGCAGCGGTCAATGATGTGGACGTCCGGGGAGATTTCCCGGAGGCGGCTTATCAGGTAGCGGAAATCCGGAACCATTTCGGGGGCGCCGCCGGTGAGATCCACGACCGGGAGGGGATTGGATTCGAACCAGTGGAGGATGCGGTCGATGGTTTCCCGTGTGATGATTTCGCGGCGGGCCGGGCCGGCATTCACGTGGCAGTGCGAACAGGTGAGGTTGCACAGTTTACCCAGGTTCAGCTGGAGAATTCGCGTTCGTGAGCGCTGGAGTCTGTGGCCCTCTCTGGCCAGTCTGGAAGCAAAGGAATCAGAGGTCATTTACAGAGTACCGGAGGCGTCGTCCATGGACGCCGAGGCGATCAGGGTGTTGGGAAGATGTGAGAAGGGTTGTATGCCGGAGGCGACCCGGTTCTGGCCGGTTGCCATCGAGCGCAGCATGGATTCGGAAGCACTCTCGGGAGCCAGCAGCAGATAGGAATGAGACTGATCCTTCCATTGGATGGAATGGAAATTTTTTCCATCATGCGCCGGCAGCTTCTGGAAAACGGGGGTATCGCCGGCAACCAGCTGAGGATTCGCCACGACAAGGAGATGGACAATGGAACCATCAATCCTGAGACAGGTCAGGGTTACGGGATCACCGCCCCAAAGAAGTGCGTGACAGGCCACAGGCTTCAGCGGAACGCCCCCCAGTTGCCGTGGTGGAACGGGAAACTCCCGGTAATCCTGCGCGAACAACTCACTCAGCTGCTGGTGTGAACTGACAAGTGATATGCTTCGAAGGTTCTCAATGCTCATCCATCGCGCCATCGCCTGGGGCCATGATTCGTCCGCATTCCGGGACACCATCGCGACGCTGCCGGTGGCGCGGGATTTAAGCAGGCCGGTCATCTGGGTCATGAGGATCAGGGCTGCCACAAGGCAGGCGGCAATGGCGGACCATTGCCATAAAGCAATTCCCGATCCCCTGGTTCTGGCCGGGGCGTCTGTGCAGCCGTCGAGCAGTGAGGCTTTGAGGCCGTCGGGAACCTGCATGCCGGAGAGAGCCGCGGCGATAGCAGCATCATATTTGCGATGCTGTTCGAATTGCTGTGCCAGCCCGTCATCGCTCGCCAGCGCCTCTCGAACCGGCGCAAAATACGGATCTGTCTCATCCGCGGTGCCCGGGCGATAGGAAGCCAGTTTTTCCTTCAATGTTTCTTTTTCTTCATTCATGACCGGCTGATTTTGAGTTTGAACTATGATTACTGGATTGGAAAGGGATGATCTTGCTGCTTCCGGACCGTGTCTCTTCGAGGACCTGTCTCAGCTGAGCCTTGCCGCGGGAGAGTCGTGACATGACAGTCCCGATCGGCACCTCGAGAATTTCGGCAATCTCGCGGTATGAATGCTCCTCAAGATAGAAAAGCACCACGGCGGCGCGATACGGCCCGTCAATCTGATCCAGAGCAACCAGCACCGTCGTTGCGTCGAGGTTTTCGGGCACAACGGCGTCACCCGGGGATTCGAAAAGTTCGAGAGCCTCGTTGTCCATCAGGCTCATGCGGGTGTTTTTCCGACGGGCTCCGAGGAACTCACGGTAAAGGGTGGTGAAGAGCCATGTCTTCACCCTGGCGGTATCGCGGAGCTGGTGTCCCCGACGCGCCCATATCAGAAATGTCTGCTGGGTCAGATCCCACGCCTCCGATTCCTGCCCACTCAGGCTGTATGCGAAGCGATACAACGCCTCGTAATACAGACTCACGATCTTCTCAAATGATACGGCAGCCAAATTAAATCCTTTTCCAGTGAGAACCCTTCGGGATGACTTTATTCCATGAAAGGTGACGGGTCAGGAAAATATTCCATCCCCGGCCCGGTTCGCGGCAAATCTGCACGATTCAGCTTCCATACCGTAAACCGCTCCGGCCGGCGGACCTCCATGCACGCTGTAATCAGCCGGGAACGACCTGCCGGACGAGGAATAATCATTGAGCTTTGCAACTCCTGCTGATAGGGATGGCAGCGTTGCCGGAAAGGAGTACAGGATCCGGAACACTCACTGTATAAACATGAAAAGGGTCATCATCACCCACGGGCCTGGATACGAACCCATCGACCAGGTCAGGAGAATCACCAATTTCTCAACTGGAAGCCTCGGTTCACTGCTGGCCGCCAGATTCGCTTCAGCCGGATTTGAGGTCCATGCCTTCCGGGGAGAACTGGCGACGGCACCGTCGGCACCGGCACCGGTCCATACGATTCCCTTTTCCACCAACGCAGACCTTCTTGCCAAACTCGAAGAGCATGGCGCCAAAGGGCCTGTTGGATGGGTTTTTCACGTCGCCGCCCTCTGCGACTTCTGTGTGGACAGTGTCACCGACGAAAATGGCAGCGCACTCGACCAGGCAAAGATCCCGACCAGAGATGGCTCCATTTCAATGATCCTCAAACCGTCCATCAAGATCCTGCCTCAGATGCGCCGGATTTTTCCGGCTGCGCGGATTGTCGGATGGAAATACGAGCTCAATGGCGACCGCAATTCGGCTCTGGAAGCCGGTCGCCGACAGCTGCGTGAAGCCGGAGTCGATGCCTGTGTCATCAACGGGCGGGCATGGGGGGATGGATTCGGCTTCATGGATGCTCCGGACTCGTGTGTCCACATCGGGAATTCTCAGGCACTCGCAGATTCGCTTGTAAGCTGGTGTCTCAGCCCCCAATATACCCCCAGCAGATGAGAGAGAATCATGCCAGGCAGAAGGACTCCGCGCCGCAGTCCATGCAGAATTCCGGTCCCAGTGACTCCGAGAGCCTGGTTGATCCCGTGATTGGCATCCGCAGCGGGGCACTCGAGTCCCTCAGGCAGGGGCGGGAAATGCTGGAAACAATTTCCCCGGAACAGTATTCAGCCCCATGCCCGCAGGCCTTTGACGCCACTATCGGGCAACACTACCGACACTGTCTGGACCACTTCGAACTCTTCATCTCCCAGATGCCCTCAAAAGAGATCAATTACGACCTCAGGGACCGACAGGCCAGGATCGAAACCAGCCCGGTTGCCGCTCTGGAAAAAACCCGACAGTTCGAGCATGTGGTGTCAGAACTCGACGAAAAAACGCTGAATCAGACCATCAGGCTTTCTGCCGGTGTGGGAGACCGGATCATTGGACTCTGTCACTCAACCGTCGCCCGCGAGCTGTATTATGTGACCGCACACACCATCCATCACTACGCCCTCATCGCCGTGATAGGCAACCATCTCGAGCTGTCAATGCCCAGGAATTTCGGGATCGCTCCATCCACCGTCGCCTACCTCGCAGCAAGGACCCGGGCCTGATTCATCACCTCTTTTCCCGGCCCTTACGGGAATAAACACGGAGACCGCCCCATGCTGGCCACCGGAGAATCCCCCATCGACCTCCCATTCGGCTTCGAGGATTGGAATCCTGTCCTGCAGATCCTCTTTTTCTGCAGCACAGCCCTGATCAGCGAGGATGCGACCATGATCACGGCCGCCATACTGGCCGGCACACAGCAGATTCACCGGGCCGTCGCTTTCCTAGGGGCATTTCTGGGAATCTGGTTCGGCGATTTCATCCTCTTTGCCATTGCATGGAACCTCAGATCATGGGCACGCACCAGCCGGAGAGCCAGACGATGGATGGAAAGCCACAGTTTCGCCCGCTACGAAAAGTGGTTTGCCCGCAAGGGCTGGAGGGTGCTGGTCATCTGCCGATTCCTGCCCGGAACCCGACTCAGCTGCTTCATGACCGCTGGATATCTGCACATGAACCCGCTGGTGTTCGGGTTCACCACACTCATCTGTGCATTTGTCTGGGCACTCATCATCTTTGCCATTTTCGAAAGGGTCGGCCATGCCTACGTCGAGTACCTGGCACGCTTTTACCAGGCTGCCTGGCTGCTGGTCGGCATCATCGTCGGCGGAATCCTCCTCCTCAAACTGGCCGTCAGCCTCGGCTACAAAGAGGGCCGGCGCAAATGGGCCGTCCGAATAACCCGATGGATGCACTGGGAATTCTGGCCCGGATGGCTTTTCTACGCCCCGCCGTTTTTCCACTACATGTATCTGGCTCTGCGCTACAGGTCACTGACTCTTCCGACCATCACCAATCCCGGTATGGAAAACGGGGGGTTCATCGGCGAATCAAAGGGCGAGATCCTCAAGTCCATCGCCCGCACCGGGACACCCTTCAGCCTCCCCTTCACTGTCCTCCCGGGTGAAGAGTCCACCGAAGAAAGACTCCGGCAGCTTGAGGCATGGCTTTCCCGGGAGAACCTGACATGGCCCGTCATCCTCAAACCTGACGTCGGACAGCGCGGCATGGGTGTCAGACTGGCTCAAAACCCCGCCGACGCTGAAAAATATCTTCAAAACACCGGCAGCGCCGTGATAGCGCAGAAACCGGCCGGAGGTGCCCGCGAAGCCGGGCTTTTCTACGTTCGGAAGCCCGATGAGGAACACGGATTTCTGTTTGCCGCGACAGAAAAGGTCTTTCCAGTTCTACGCGGGAATGGTCAGGATTCACTGCGCGAACTGATATGGAAAGACGCCCGGGCCAGATACCAGCACAAGGTCTTTTTCAAACGCTTCGACGCCAGACTGGACACAGTCCCCGCCGAAGGGGAGGAAATACCGCTGGTTTTTGCCGGCAATCACGCCCAGGGCGCTCTCTTTCTGGACGGATCGCGATGGGTGACGCCAAAGCTGACTGAAACCATCGATGAACTCAGCAGAAAAATCCCGGGCTTTTATTTTGGCCGATATGATATCCGCTTTGATACGGAAGAAGACCTCATGGAGGGAAGGAATCTTGAAATCATCGAACTCAATGGTGCCTCATCCGAGGCTACCAGCATCTACGATCCGGCCAACCCGGTCTTTTCGGCGTGGAGGAAACTGTTCAGGCAATGGCGTCTGGCTTTCGAAATCGGCCACCACAACCGCAGACAGGGACACAAACCCGTTCCCCTGCACCAGTGGTTCCGGTTCTACCGCGATCACAATAGAAAATCCAACCAGTATTCTGTTTCAGACTGAATTTCGGAAAGGTTTGTCCGCTTTCCAAGTATCCATAAAAAATGTGTACGTTGACTTTCATTCCTGAACCATCCGGCAAGGCCTGTATTTCCATGAACCGGGACGAAAGCCTCGGCCGTCCCAAGGGGCGTGGACCGGAAGTGTTCCAGCGCGACGGGCTGCACGTTATCAACCCCTTCGAGCCGCAGGGCGGCACCTGGGTTGCCACCAACTCCCTTGGCAATGCCTTTGCTCTTCTCAACTGGTACACCGCCGCAGAAGGGGTGCACATTGACCAGCCCCGGAGCCGGGGACTGCTCACACGCGACATTTCCTCGAGCCGGACACCCACCCAGCTGGAGGACCGGCTTTCCATAAATGTTCTCAGGCGCACCATGCCCTTCCGGCTGGTATCCTTTTTCTACCAGACGAAGGCCATCATCGAATGGCGGTGGAACGGCATCGAACTCAGCTCACGCAATTTCCCGTGGAAGCAGAACATGTGGGCCAGCTCGGGATTTGATGAACCGAGGGCGCAGCAGATCAGGAGGCAGGTTCTCGAAGGACTGAAACAGCAGCCCGACACCTCCACCATTGAATGGCTCCGGTCATTCCACGCATCCCACGATCCATCGCCCGGGCCATTCAGTGTGTGCATGCACCGGGATGACGCCGAAACAGTGAGCTACACTGAAATTGAAATCGACCCCGACCGGGCCGTGCTGCGCTATTTTCCCGGACCGCTCTGCCGGTCTCCAATGCCGCATATGAAGATGCTGGACATCCATCCCGCAGAATCCGCCACCGCCTGAATCCCTCCCTGCCCATGGGCAATGGGGGGTTTGCCTTCCTCAGCAGATCTCTGGTAATATCTCTCGCCCCTGACGAGGAGTCCGGTCCGGTCGGGTCAGCATACACCGGCCGGCGGGCCGCCGGAGATCGCACACCATGGTCAAGAAATACAAGCTCAAACCCTCGGGCGGCAGTCCGGAGTTCCGGATCGACTATCGAAACGAACTCAATCAGCAGCAGTATGAGGCTGCCACCGCCCCTCCCGGACCGTCACTTGTCATTGCCGGCGCCGGTGCCGGGAAAACCCGGACACTCACCTACAGGGTCGCCTATCTGATGGAATCCGGGACCAGACCGGATCGAATCCTCCTGCTGACTTTCACCAACAAGGCATCCCGGGAAATGATGGACCGGGTCAGCAGCCTGATGCAGATGCCGCGCCCCGGTTTCTGGGGCGGAACCTTCCACTCCATAGGCCACCGGATTCTCCGGCTTCATGCTGAAGAGATCGGATTCACTCCGGAATTCACCATCATGGACCGGGAGGACGCACGGGACATGCTCAAAACCTGCATCAGCCGAATGGATGTGGACACCCGGGCATCCCGCTTTCCCAAAGCCGATCTCCTCATCAACCTTTTCTCCCTGCAGGTCAACCTTGCCCAGCCACTGGAGAAGATCATCACCGAAAAATACGAGCAGTTCGCCGGGCTGACTTCAGAGATCGTCCAGCTCTTTCACGATTACTCGGAACGGAAACAGCAGTCCAACTGCATGGATTTCGATGACCTCCTGATTCTCTGGCTCAAGCTGATGAAAAATTCTCCGGAGGTCCTCCGCACCTATCAGGAGAAGTTTGAGGCCATACTCGTCGACGAATATCAGGATACCAACTTCGTCCAGGGCGAGATTGTCGACACGCTTGCCGCAAAACACCGCAACGTCATGGTCGTCGGGGATGACTCACAGTCCATCTACGGATGGCGGGGGGCCAATTTTGAAAATATCATCTCCTTTCCGGAGCGCTTCCCCGGGACCCGAATCTACAAGATTGAGACCAATTACCGGTCGACACCGGAGATCCTGCATTACGCGAACGCCGCCATTGCCGCCAACCTCAGACAGTATCAGAAGACGCTGAAACCGGTCAGGGATTCGGGGATGAAACCAGTCCTGGTCACCACGGGCAACCCGAGTGAGCAGGCGCAGTTCGTCTCCCAGCGTGTGCTCGAACTCCGGGATGAAGGCATAGAACTCGATGAGATGGCGGTGCTCTACCGGTCACACTTCCACTGCCTTGAACTGCAGATGGAACTCACCTCACGCAATATCCCCTTTGTCATCACCAGTGGAATCCGGTTTTTCGAGCAGGCTCACATCAAGGACGTGGTGGCATTGCTCAAGGTCCTCTGCAATCCGAGGGACGAGGTGTCCTTCAAGCGGGTGACCATGCTGCTGCCCGGACTTGGTATCAAAACCGCGGACAGGATCTGGGCCCATTTCCTGGAGCTGACTCAGGAAAACCCGGGCGGACGGGAGCAGATTCCTGACCGCCTCACCGAGGTCATTCCGTCCATCCCCAAAAAAAGTGTCCCGGCATGGACCCAGCTCATCCACACCACCCGGCAGATACTGACGCCCGAGAACGCCGCTCTGCCAGGAGCGCAGATCCATCTGGTGATTGACGCTTTCTACCACGATTACGCGCACAAGTCCTTTGAGAATGCTCAGCATCGACTCGACGAGCTCGATGAACTGGCAAATTTCGCGGGGCAATTTGAAAGCACCGAGGAGTTCCTCGGGCAGCTGGCACTGCTCACCGAGCTGGAGAATGAAAATACCGAGGTCTCACGCCAGAACAACGACGATGAAAAAATAAGACTCTCGACCGTTCACCAGGCCAAGGGCCTCGAATTCAAGGTCGTCTTCGTCATCATGATGGCCGAAGGGCTCTTTCCCAACTACAGGGCCCTCGAAAGTGAGGACGGACGCGAGGAGGAACGACGGCTCTTCTATGTCTCCGTCACCAGAGCCAAGGACCAGGTCTACCTCATCTGGCCGAAATTCCGCGAAACCAGCGGCTACGGCAACCCGTGGCAGCAGCCCGCTTCATTTCTCCTCGAAGTCCCCGATGACCTCTACGAGGAATGGGAACTGGACTAGTGCTCGACGACCGCCGCGCCCGCACCTATTTTGTCGCTCATGAAAAACCGTCGAAGATTCCTGCGGGATTCCGCCTTATCCGGTGCTGTTCTCGGTCTGCATGGCGCAGGATGGGCCTCCGCGCAGAATACCCCTGAGCCAGCCCCACGCGAACGGGGCAGTGATCTGAAGGCCGATGTCGTCGTCTGTGGCGGAGGCCTCGGGGGCCTCGCCTGCACACTCGCCCTGCTCGACAGAGGCTTTTCGGTTATCCTGGTCGAGGAGTTCCCGTGGCTTGGCGGACAGCTCACTTCTCAGGGAGTTCCACCCGACGAAAACCGCTGGATCGAATCCTTCGGGGCCACCCGGAGATATGCCGCCCTCAGAAACAGAATCCGCCGATCGGTCCAGAGTGAGCCCGGATTGAAAAAGCGGTTCCGGACATCACAGAACCTGAACCCCGGAAACGGGTCCGTTTCCAGACTCTGCGTTGAGCCCCGGATCGCCGCAGCCGTGATCCATCAGTGGATCTATTCCCGGCCACGACTGCAGGTTCTTCTCGAGCATGTCCCGGTGCGCATGGATCACCAGGATGGCACCATACGCAGCCTCGTGGTGCGCCACCGCTTTGACAGGGATCAGGAATACACCCTGCACGCCCGTTGGTTTGTGGATGCCACCGAACTCGGCGATCTGCTTCCCCTGTCCGATACCGATTGGGTCACTGGAAATGAAGGGAGGGCGATTACCGGCGAACTGCACGCCCCCGAAGGGACAGACCCTGAAAACCAGCAGGCATTCACGCTCTGCTTCGCCCTCCAGTTCAATCCCCATCGCACGGAGACTGGTCCCGAACCCGCCAATTACAACGAGTGGCGCAATTTTGTGCCGGACCTGAACCCGCCGTGGCCGGGAAGACTTTTTGATCTCACCTACACTCATCCGCGAAGCCTTGAACCGCGACTGCTGGGTTTCAATCCCCGGGATCCGGCCAAATACACCGGCGTTGTCAACCTGTGGACCTACCGCCGAATAGTTGACCACAACCTCCACCAGTCACCCCGGTATCCCGGCGATGTGAGCCTGGTCAACTGGCCTCAGAATGACTACCTCAAGTCCAATCTGATTGGAACTGACGATGAGCGGCGGCAGGCGATACTTGAGGATGCACGGCAGATGAATCTGTGCCTTCTGCACTGGCTCCGCACCGAGGTCCCGCGCCCGGATGGCGGCCATGGATGGCCGGGGCTCGAACTGTGCCCGGGAGCCATGGGAACGCCGGATGGCATGGCCATGGCTCCGTATATCCGGGAATCCCGTAGGATCCGTGCCCTCTACACCATCACCGAGGCCGATTGCGGAATCGAGCAGCGCCGGCTGGAAAAGGCTGCCAATCCCTCGCCGGACAGATCACGTCTTTACCATGATTCGATTGGCATCGGTCACTACCCGATTGACCTCCACCCCACAACCACCGGGGATAACTACATCGACTTTCCGACCTGGCCTTTCCAGATCCCGCTCGGGGCTCTGATCCCCCAGAAAACCACAAACCTGATCGCCGCCAACAAGAATATCGGCACCACACACCTCACCAATGGATGTTACAGACTGCATCCGGTCGAATGGAATATCGGTGAGTCTGCAGGCAATCTCATCGCCTACTGCCAGACCAACGGACTGACTCCAAAGGCGGTTCACGGCTCAATGGCCCACGTGGCCGCGCTCAGGGATCAGCTCCATGAGGATGGGATCCGCACCACATGGCCCGATGAAGTCTTCGCGCAATAAACCGCCGGCCGCCTATTCATACAGTCCATAGCTGCCGATCGCGCCATATCGAACTCCCCCCGATCCGGACCGGGACTGATAAAGGGTGAAGTTCCCCACCGGGAAGTCATCGCTGACAAAAGCAGGCTGCTTCTTCCTGTAGGCGGAGAAGGCCTGACTGCTGACGCCCTCGATCCTGGCCAGTGTCACATGCGGGTGGAAGGATCTCCGCTCGGGTTCAAAACCCACCCGCCACAGCGCATCGAGCACCTTACGGTGCAGCACCGGCAGATGCGGCGGGATCCTGCCGACTCCGGCCCACAGGACCGAAGGACGCCCTTTCGAAGAAAAGGACCCCAGCCCATCAAGACGAAGCGAGAAACGCTGCAGATGAATTTCAGAAAGTGCCCTGTGGATTTCAGGAATCGACGACGGATCTGTCTCCCCAAGGAACTTGAGAGTAATATGATGATTCCCTTCCGGGACCCACCGGAAGCCACGCTCATTCGATTTCAACTCAATCAGGGCCCGGCTGATTGAGGCAGGAATCGGAATCGCCACGAAAAGCCGCATCAGCTCCGGTCCCCTGCTGCCGCCATCACCATGGCTTCAGTCCTTGATGATTTCCTTGTCCTTGCCGACGAACTCAAGGCACGCGTGAATAAAGCCCCGGAAAAGCGGATGGGCCGCGTTCGGTTTGGAACGGAATTCCGGATGGAACTGACAGGCGATGAAAAACGGGTGATCGGGAATCTCGATCAACTCAACCAGGTTCCCGTCCGGAGAAATGCCGGAGAAAGTCATACCAGCCTTCTCAAATGCATCGCGGTACTGGTTATTGAACTCATACCGGTGCCTGTGGCGTTCCATGATTTCACTTTCCTGGTAGAGCTTTTCGGCAAGTGAGCCCTTCAATATCTGACAGGGCTGGGCGCCGAGCCGCATCGTGCCGCCTTTCTTGGTCACCTTGCGCTGTGCGTCCAGCAAAGCAATAACCGGATCCGGTGTTTCACGATCAAATTCCGCCGAATGAGCCCGCGTCAGACCGAGTTTGTTCCGGGCAAATTCGATGACCGCTATCTGCATCCCGAGACAAAGCCCGAGATATGGCAGTTTGTTCTCCCTTGCATAACGCGCCGCCTGGATCTTCCCCTCGGTCCCGCGCTCTCCGAATCCACCCGGAACCAGGACCCCCGCCAGTCCGGCAAGGGCCTTGGAAGGGTCCTTCTCAATGTCCTCGGCATCCACCTTCTCAATATCCACAGCACAGTCATTGGCCACGCCACCGTGAATGATGGCCTCATAAACCGACTTGTAGGCATCGTGAAGGTCGATGTATTTGCCGACCACGCCGATACGGACACGGTGCTGCGGGGCAATCAGCTTGCGGATAATTTCCTGCCACTCGTCCATCCGCGCCGGCGGGACATCCAGATTGAGATAACGGCACACCAGCTCATCGACGCGCTCCCGCTGCAGCATCAGCGGAACCTCGTATATCGAATGATCCACGTCCTTCTCCTCAATTACCGCCTCATACGGCACATTGCAGAACATGGAAATCTTCCGGCGCAGTTCCTTGTCCAGGGGGTACTCGCAGCGGCAGACAAGCAGATGAGGCTGTATCCCGATCTCTCTCAGCTTGGCAACCGACTGCTGGGTCGGCTTGGTCTTCAGTTCGCCAGCCGCCTGAATAAACGGCACATACGTCACATGAATGAAAATGGCATTCCCCTGCCCCACATCCATCGCAAATTCCCGGATTGCTTCAAGAAAAGGCAGTCCTTCGATATCCCCGGTGGTTCCGCCAATTTCAGTGATGATGACATCCGCCTGGGTCTTCTCCGCCAGCGCAAGAATACGGTCCTGAATCTCGTCGGTGATGTGAGGAATCACCTGCACGGTCTTGCCCAGATACTCCCCGTTGCGCTCCTTTTCCAGAACCGTCTGATAGACCTGCCCGGAGGTGAGGTTGTTGAATCGGGAGAGATTTGTGTTGGTAAAGCGTTCGTAATGCCCCAGGTCAAGATCTGTCTCCGCCCCGTCATCCAGCACATAAACCTCGCCGTGCTGGTAGGGACTCATTGTTCCCGGATCGACATTCAGATAGGGATCGAATTTCTGCAGGCAGACCTTCAGCCCCCTGTTCTCCAGTAATGTGCCTATAGCCGCGGCGGTGAGGCCTTTGCCGAGGGAACTGACCACGCCCCCGGTAATGAATATGTATTTGGCTTTCTTCTTTTCGGTAGTTTCCAAGATCCGTTGCTCTCCGACGCCAATTTAGTCACCCGCCCATGCCAACAAAAGGGAATTTGGTGAGAATTTTTTCAGGAATCAGAAGACCTGTTTCCTGCAAGGATGGCCTCCACTGCCGCAACATCTTCAGGGCGGTCAACCCCGCGGGAAGCCTTGCCGGCCATCACCACACCAATCGGAATTCCCGCCTCCAGAGCCCGCAGCTGCTCCAGCTTTTCCATGTGCTCGAGAGGGGAAACCGGTAACGCCACCAGCCGCATCAATGTTTCCAGAGTGTATCCGTATATCCCCATGTGATGAAGGTACACGTGTTTTTTCAGCAGTTCTGCTCTTGGAAGCCCGGCGCAGTCCCGCGGCCAGGGGATAAGCGCCCTCGAAAAGTAAAGCGCCTGCCCTTCGGCACCGGTCACCACTTTGACGATATCAGGGTTGTCCAATGCGGCCGGGTCATGGATCGGGACGGCGGCTGTTGACATGGGGAATTCCCCCAGTTTTCCGGCGACGGCATCAATAACGCCGGGATCAATCAGCGGTTCATCCCCCTGGATATTGATCACTGCATCCACGTCGATCCCGGCGGCTGCCTCGGCAATACGGTCAGTGCCACTCGGATGATCATCCCGGGTCATCACCGTGGTGCAGAAATTTCTTGTCACCCCGGCAATGCGTTCGTCATCAGTCGCCACGATGACCTCGGACAATGCATCCGACTGCCGGCAGCGTTCCACCACATGCTGAATCAACGGTTTGCCTGCAATCAAATGCAGTGGTTTGCCCGGAAACCGCGTCGATCCGTATCGGGCCGGAATAATGCCGGCAATGCTCTTCATGGAAGCATCCTACCATGAACCCGTATCATCATGGAATATCAGTTGAAAATGGAGTCAAGTATGGCGAGCCCTGTCGACCCGAGTTCAATCCCGATCCTGTTCAGCGGAAGGATATTGTTGGCATGAATGACCGTCCAGGCAAAGGAGCCTTCACCAAGTCCCGCGAAAGCCCCCGCCTTGAGGAACAGCTCTCCAGGCAGAAGTGTGCAGGTATCCGGCCAGTTGGCTCCGAAAAAAGTCCCCAGCATCTCATTGACAAACTGGTTGCAGTATCGGCTTTTTCCCGGTACGAGGCTGTAATCCCCATAGGTCTGCAGGTCGCCGTTGATAAAGTCGGCCCATTGGCGGGTGCCGGTGAAACCCATTTTCCTCATCAGACAGGCGCGGACGGCAGCCGTGGTGTCCTTCCGGCCCATGAAATCCCGTATCTGCGCTCCCGAATAATTATACGGGGAATTGTTAAACCCCTGCATCTCCAGCAGCTTGTTGAGGAGCCGGATGTCCTGAGCCTGCGTCCCCGGAAGCCTGATCATTCCCAGAGACTTGGTGTTTTTGGAATAATCCCTGAAGCGATCAAAAAACACGCCCTTGACGGCCCCCTGGTTGGTGTATCCGAAGGCCGATCCAACCGGATTGAAATCAAACTGCGCATACCCGGCATGGTTGCCCTGCGCGTCATAAATATCCACAGCAATTTCAGTGTGAATCGAACTGGTCTGAATAATATAGGCATCCCTTCCATCGGGATCACTGAACATCACGGGATTGTTACGGGCGTAGGAATAGGGGTTGAGCTGCCGGGCACCGAGGAACCGCCTCACCGGGTCGCGGGACAAAAATCGCCCGTGGAAGCTGTCATATACCCTTTCCCGCATGAAAACCAGCCCGTCGAGCCCCACGACCGTGAAATGTCCGACCCACCCCTGAAATGTGAATGGGTTCTCCATGTCTTCCTCCTTGTACAGAAGCTGCCCGTACGGATCATAGGCATACGAGCCCCTGATTTCACCACTGCTGTCGACAAGCATCGACGTATTTCCCCTTTCATCAAAGAGGTAATCGACCCTCTCCCCGGTCAAGGTGTTGAGAGCGTATACAAGAAAGCCGCCAGGTGTATAAATATAAATCCACTCCGGGGCAGGCTGCCCCTCTTTCCGAATCGAATGAAGAGTCGGAACACCAGTTGCGTAATTCCATGTCCAATGGGAAATCGCTCCGTCCGCTGAAGTCAGCTGAACGGGCCTGCCGTCCGGATCGTATTCCCAGTCCCAGCGGGCACCGGCATCCAGAATGCCGGTCAGGCGGTTGGCTGCATCCCATTCATAACGGGTGTCAGAGGCACCAGAGCCCCGGGCCACAACTCTGCCGCGGTCATCATAGACCAGTTCCTCATCACGGGAAGCGGCATCAAATCGGAAAACCCTTGATCCGGGCGTCAATTGAAGCGGCTGCACAGGTGTCCGCTCGGCATGCTGAATTCGTCCTGATTCGTCCCTTGTCAGCCGGATTTCTCCAAGTGTGGCATCCCCGCGACGGTGGATTCGTCGCGACTCCAATCCGTCCTCACCATATTCCAGCACTGTGTTCGTACCTGAACTGCGGTTAACCGCCACAAGACGGCGGCCCCCGTCATAAACGAACCCGGTCTGGTTTCCTTTCCAGTCGGTAATGCCGGTCAGGAGGCCTTCGGGATTATACTGGTAATCAATACTGGCACCTTCACTGACGATGATTGATTCCAGCCGCTGTTCGCTGTCATAACCGGCGCCGAGACCGTTGCTCCCGAGGATCAGGCCGGTCAATGGATCCATTTCCAGCGTCAGCCCCGTGGCGGTAACACGGTTCTCCGAGTCACCGAACCCGAGTTCAATGTTCAAGCCTTCTGTCTGACTCAGGGATATGATACTTCCCTGGGGACCATACATGATGGATAGTGTCCCGCTGTCTCCGGGAAAGGTGATGCCGTTTATCCGGCCGCGTGTATCATAGCTCCGGGTTTCACGATTGCCTTGCGGATCAATCAGATCTGTCAACCGCCCTGAAGGATCGTATTCATATCTCCACTGATTGCCGTCAGCATCCACGACTCCCACAAGGTTTCCCAGACTGTCATACTCAAATTCATTCTTGCGCCCCACCGGGTCCGTGAACTCTGTTAACTGACCCAATGCATTGTAGACAACCGAGGTCCGGTTTCCCAAAGGATCAATGGCAGCGACTGGATCCTTCGTCTCACTGAACTCAAAGCGGTATTCCCCCCTGCCCGGGACTTCCATCGAGCGGATAACCCCTTCCCAGTCCCGCTCAGCCGCCATCCTCCTGCCATCCGGCACCTCTGTCGAAATCAGGTCCCCGGAAGGAGAAAACTCCTGAGTCCACTCCCCGCCCGATTCATCCACATATTTAACCGGATAATCAAACCTGTCGTATTCGATTCGTATAGACCCGTCGACGGAATCTGTGATTTGAACTGGTCTGCCGACCTTGTTGTATTGGGCAGTACGAAGGTATTCACCCGGACCGCTGATTCCGATTAGCCGGTCCATCGAGTCATAGGTGTAATCCGTAACCTGACCATGCAGGCCGGTGTATTTGACCATGTTGCCATTTTTATCGTATTCAATGGCAACAGACCTTCCGGATTCGTCGGTCACCCCGGTAATCCGATCGTCGGCATTATATTCAAGTTGGAGAGTCACCGTCCCCCCTTCTGTCACCCGGGCCAGCCGGCGCAAATCATCATAGGCATACTCATTCTTCCGGCCGGTCGCATCGATCCATTCGGTCAGGTCACCTTGTTCATTGTAAACAAACTGGTCGACGCCGGTGTTCGGGTGAATGACTCTGACCGGGAGTCCACTGTCATTATATTCAAATGCGGTGACATGCCCTCCCGGGTCGGTGAACCGGATGACTCTGCCGGAGTCATCATATTCATAGAACATAATCGACTCCTGGGATGGACTCAGGGCTGTCAGCACGGGAAAATCAAATCCCAAAACATTCCGGCTTCCGTAAACAGCTGACTGCTGAAGCCCGTCGGGAGTCGTGACACCCGTTGGCTCGCCTGTCACCGGATCGTGCTCAAGACTCAGGATCTCCCCGTTGCGCAGCTGGTGAACACTCTGCCTCTGTGAATCGCCATAGCCCCGAATGACTTCAGTTCCATCGCCATACTCGACAAGAACAAGTGAACCGCTCTCATCATAATGGTGAACCTGTGTCCTCCCAAGGGGGTCGGTGACCGTAGTCCGGCCGGGAGCATAAACGTATTGATAAACTCCCTCATCGGCAGTGACCTGCCGGACCACACGCCCGGAGTCATCATATTCCTGAGTCAGCGGGATATTTCCTTCCGGATGAATCACCTGCGTCAGCAGCGCAAGATCCGGTTTGGAGAAATCATATTCATACCGGGTCTCATTCCCCCTGGCATCGGTTACCTGAAAAAGATAACTTCCGATATGCTGAAACCTGACAGTTCTCGTCCCGTCACTGACCGACGAAACGTGGTGCAGACCTGAGTATTCAAAAGTGAGTTCCCTTCCCCGGTTGTCCGCCACTGATGTCAGGACCCCGTCTTCATGTGTCAATATAAGCTCGTTGCCCATGCCGTCTGTTACATATTCCAGATCCCCTTCCTCCGAGAAGCGGTAAACCATGGATGTTCGTGGATCAGCAACCAGCCACTGTCCGCCCTCCACCTGTCTCAACCTGAAATTGCTCTCGACAGGCCTTTCCCGTATCCACTCCCCTGAGTCGCCCAACACAAATGAGATCCTTTCAGCCCCAGGGAAGACAACATCCACATTCGGGCCGGACCGGATCAGACGATAGTCAAAATTATGGCTCCAGTTCATCCCCATTGTATTACTGTTGAATCCTTCATTGCGGCTTCTCGACGCGTAGAACCGGCGGAATTCAAGATTCATCGTCCCCCCAGGCTGAAGATCGGGGGCCTCATAATGAATGAATTCACCAGTGTATGTGTTCACTGGATCGCCGGCTGCCACTGAGTTCACATGATTCATGGCCGTTGAGGGCTCCGATTCCTCCTCCGGAACCACCTCAATCGTGAAGGTGCACTCATCACGCGCATCATTCGGCGCATATACCCAGCTGGCCTTCACAGTCGTGACCCCGACGCCCCGGGCTTCAATAGCCCAACTCGC
>JAUIAG010000064.1 GCA_030425355.1 Verrucomicrobiia bacterium | reverse complement strand
CCTCCATCGGGGGTATTCAACGGTCTGTGCAGTCGCACTGGGTGACCGGCCTCATCGACGACGTGGCCGTCTGGAGCCGCGCTCTGACTGAAGAGGAAATCAACCAGGTGATGACCGACGGTGTGCCTGAAACGCTTTCTCCTCCACCTGCTCCTCTGGAAATCCGCACCTTCCATGCCGAATACACCTCGGTTGCTGCCGGTGGTACGGTCATGCTGAGCTGGGATGTCAATCCCGACGCACAGATCGATATCCAGCCCGGAATCGGCAATGTCAATGCCAATACTGAATTCGGCGTTGGATCCATCGAGGCGACCGTGACTGAGGACACCACTTTCGTGCTGACCATTTCCCGTGGAGAGGACTCCGTTTCGGCTGAATTCGATGTGGTTGTCAGAGATGGCGTCACCGAGGGATGGGTGCTTCTCGAGGATTTCGAAGGGCTGCAGGCCGGTCAGATCAATGGCCAGGCCCGCTGGCTGAATGCGGAAGGCCGCGCCGATGTCATCGATCTCGGTGAAAACAAGGTCTTCAGCCCAATGGGCAACGGAGCCCTGAGCAACATCAAGCTGGGCAGCTACGAGATACCCGAAGGGGATGAAGTCACCCTGTTCTTCCGCGCCTATCTCGACGACGCCTTCAGCCCGATTGGCGTCAACGTCGGACTGACCGAGAAGACCCTGCGTTTCAACGGCGATGCCGGAAGCAATGTCGGCCCGCACGTCCGGGTCAACAAACTTGAAGGATTCACTCCAGCTGAACTTCAGGCACGGAGCGGAGTCGGAGGAGTTTTTGAAACCTTCTTCGATCTCGAACTGCAGTCCGGAACGGTCTACAACATCTGGATCAATGTATTGAATGACGAAATTGAGGTCGGCGACCTTTACACCGTCTTCATTGCCGAAGAGGGCGGGGAACCTCAGGTTGCCTTCCAGGATTTCATCGGCGACCGCAACCCGGCCGGTTCCCAGGACCTCGGCGCTGTCAAGCCGACCCTGACAGACCTCTTCATCGTCAGTAACGGCGGAACCACCGCAGGTGGTGTTCTGCTGCTCGATGACTTCTATCTCAGCCCGGGCGGATTCAGTGATTCCGTGCCCGTGCCGGCCTCCAGCTTCCAGCGCACACAGACCGGCGGCGGCGACATCGGGGAACTCAGAATCACCGAAGGATCACTGGACAGCGTCAACAACACTGTGAACCTGACCTTCACTTCAGTTGTTGGTGCGACCTACCGCGTGCTCAGCAAAACCTCCGTCGATGGTGCCGAGTGGGTGGAAGTCCTCGCTGATATTCCCGGTGAACCCGATACCACCACAGTGGTCGTTGAGGATGCCACGGAAGACACTTCATTCTTCATCATCAACGGTTCTGCTCCAGCCGGCCCGTCAGCACTGTTCTTCGATGACTTCGAAAACGGTCAGGGTGACTGGGATACCGGTGCCACCTTCGGCGATGACCAGTGGGAAATCGGTGAACCGGATATCGATGGCATTAACGGTGCCTTCTCCGGATCAAATGTCTTCGCCACCAACCTCGATGGTGATTACGAAAGCGACAGCACCACCTACCTTCGCACCCCGGTCATCGACCTGACGGATGTCACTTCCGCCATCCTTTCATTCCAGACCTTCTTCGAGGTTGAAGATGGACTGGACTTCCTCCACGTCAATATTGTCGATGAGAATGGCGAACAGATCAACGGCGACGACGGGTTCCCGATCGGTGTCCTGGTTGACTTCGTCTTCCTGACCGGTTCCAGTGGCGACGGATGGAAGAAGATCCAGAAGGCTCTTCCGGCCGAGGCACTCGGGCGCACCATCCGCATCGAGTTTGTCCTCGAAGCCGATCAGATCGAGAACCGTGCCGGATGGTATCTGGATGATGTGACCATTCGCTGATCACAATCCATCAGCTGCTCTGCAGCCCGCGGATAACCGATCCACTCATTTAATCCTGCACCCGCGACCGGCACCCGGTCGCGGGTTTTTTCGTGACTGATGCGTTGATGGTGCCAGGCACCATCAAAACCGCTGAGCGCCTGGAGCGTCACGGGTGCCGGGCACGCAATGTGCCCGGCACCCGTGTCACATCCCATCATGACACCTGCTCAGTGTCAGTCCCTGGAGCCGGCCACCTGGACGCCGATCTCATGGAAAAGCCATGCACTCATGACTTTTCCTTTTTCGAAGCACTCCAGGCTGAACTTCTCATTCGGGCTGTGCATGTTGTCGTCCGGAAGGCTGAGTCCCGGCAGCAGAGTATCTATTCCAAGGCAGTTGCGGAATTCGTTGATGATGGGGATAGAACCTCCCTCACGGGCTATCAGAGCCGGATGGCCGAAGGCTTTTTCCACAGCCGTGCGGGCTGCCGTGGCAAATGGTCCGTCCGGCGAAGTGAGGTAGGGCTCCCCGGCATGGCCCCGCGTGATCTTGATTCGTACCGTTGGAGGACATTGGTCCTTCAGGAATTGCTCAAGCTGATCGAGGGCCCCGGTGGGGTCCTGGTCGGGAACCAGACGCATTGTGATCTTGGCACTCGCCTTTGACGGCACGATGGTCTTGCTTCCCGACCCCTGATACCCGCTGGTCATCCCGTTGATTTCCACGGTCGGACGGCTCGTCCGCCTTTCATATGTGGTGAAGCCATCCTCACCGTAAAGCTCTGGAACTCCAGTCAGGTTCTTCACGGATTCATCGGTTTCCGGGAGCATCCTGAACGACTCCCTCTCCTCCGATGTCAGCTCCCGGACCCGGTCATAGAATCCCGGTATCCGGATACGTCCGTGGTCATCGTGAATTTTTGCCATCAGCCGGCAGAGTTCCATGGCCGGGTTGGCGACAGCACCACCGAAGAACCCGGAATGGAGATCCCTGTCCGGGCCGGTCAGCTCAACCTCCATCGCACTGACCCCTCTGAGGGCATAGGTCACAGTGGGATGTTCAAGACCGGGGATTCCGTTGTCGGATATAAACAGAAAATCAGCCTTCAATGAATCCGCGTGCTCTTCGATGAATGAATACAGACTGCCGCTTCCTACTTCCTCCTCGCCCTCGATCAGGAATGTGATGTGGCAGGGCAGGGGGGTTCCGGTGCGGATATAGGCTTCAATGGCTTTGAGATGGGCAAAGTGCTGTCCCTTGTTGTCCGCGGCACCGCGGGCGAACAGGTTGTTATTCCGGATGGTTGGCTCAAACGGCGGTGTCTCCCACAACTCAAACGGCTCAGGAGGCTGGACATCATAATGGCCATAAAGAAGGATGGTGGGTGCCGAATCAGGGTTGGCCACCCTTTCCCGGGGCACCCGTGCGACAATGATCGGGTTCCCTGATGTCTGATGCAGCACCGTCTCAAGTCCGATGTCCGTGCAGTGCCGGACCAGCCAGTCGGCACAGGCCAGGGTTTCACGGCCATATTTTTCCGGTTGTGCCGACACGCTGGCAAAGCGGACAAGGTCCTTCAACTGCTCGATGGACTGCTCATTATGAGTGGTGAGGTAATCGATGACTTTCTGCATGAGTTGAAAAATGATCTTTATATCCAAGGCGCGGCGGCTGCCCTGTGTTATTTCCGCAATGGATTGGGCAGGATGTTCCGGAGTCTGGAAGGAATTTCGGCTCTGTCCATGAGAACAGCCGACCTTGACCAGTCACTCGTGACAACCTGATCGCCCGCGGAGTTCAGCTGGGTGATTTGATCACACTCCAGTTTCAGTTCAATCGGCCATGGGAGTCTGCCTGCTGACGCGGTGGCACCGTTGCGTTCAATACCATCAGCCCAGTAGTTGACGAGTTCAATCCATGAATCGATGAAAAGTGACTCCGACACCAGGTGCACCGGTATCGGATCCGCACCCGCACCTGTATTTTTAAGATTCCCGGAATTTCCCGGTGTCAATGGAATGGTGACCGGGTTTGCCTCATCCAGAACGAGTGTATTCCCCTGACCCACCTCTGAAAACCTGAAGCTGGCGGAGTTGATGTTCAAGGAATCATCCATGAGCACGCACCCGCCATTGGCCATGAGATAAATGCCCGCTGCCATGCTGGCGTTGAAACCGGTCGGGCGAAATCCCTTTACTATCAAGGAGGTATTCACGCCAATGCCATTGTCCCGGCCTGGCAGGGACTGAATTTTGGTTTTTGAATTCAAATTGATCTCGGCCATATCAAGAGTCGACATCCACTTCGGGCGAAGGATGTCGAAAATGGGGGCAGTGAGATAATGGACGTTGATTTCTCCGGAAGTCGAGTCCTCAAGGAAATCCCTGTGGTAGGACCCGGTGCATGAGAGGGCGCTTTCTGTTCCTATGTAGACCTCGAGTCGCGCGCTCTGCACCTTGTAGGAATCAGAATTGAAGTCGACGCGGAATTCGCCGTCGGCCCGCGTGTCCTCGAAGTTGTAGTCGAATAAGCCACCTGAAAAGTTCTCAATCAGGAAGCCGGCTGTCGCAGTTGATGCACCGTTTTTCGACCTGTTAATGCTGAGGTTCAGGCTCCCTCGTCCGGTTGGAGTCGATACCATGGGTATATCGATCATTTCCTCCAGTCGGTTGAGGTTTTCCACCCGGATGTCCAATGTGGTGGTTGAACTGCCGGAATTACCGAGCAGGAGAAGACCTGCGCGGACCCTTGCCTCCGGCTGTCCCTCCCTGTTCAGGATCATCTCAACAAAGCCGTTGTCCAGGGTGTTGTAATTGAGTATCGGGCCCGATGAGATGACAGTCGCATCCCATGACTGTATTTCATCCGGGTTTTCGGGAGACCGAAGCTTCAGCTCGGCAACTGTCGAACGGGAATCCCATTGCATGCTCCGCCCGTCCTGATCCACCAGCACGCTGCCGCTTCCCAGGGCCTTGCCTGAAACGACAAACGCAGGAAGAAGCGGTTTCCAATCCGACAGCTCGGCCTGAAAATCCAGAAGCAGCGACGACCTCGCAAATCCCGGGGCAGACTTTCCATAGGAAAAATTGACGGCTTTTTCCGTGCGCAGATACAGTCCGTTATTCTCCTGAGTGGTCAGCTGGAGGTCGACTGTGTCGAGTCGCACCGACTGCTGGATTGAATCGTGAGTCACCGTGAGGTTCACCGCACCACTGACGGGCTTGAAAGGGAAAGACTGCCAGGTGGATTCGATATCCGTGACCGTGCCCTTGTGGCTCAGGACCTGGGTGTTGCCGAACTGACTGACAAATGCCGTGGCACGTCCGGCAATTTCCCCCTTTTTCAAAACAAGCTGATGATCGGGGAGGAACACATTGAAGGCCCTGACCTGTCCCTCGTAGGAAATGTCCTGACTGAGTTCCTTTTTGGAAGGATCAAACCGCCCGATCGAGGTGAGGCGGAAGAGTTCTTCATCACCATGGGATGCGGTGAGTCTCAGAGGACTTATCAGCTGGTTCTCAAACTGCACATCGAGCGCCCAGCGGATTCCATCCGATTCAGCGAGCAGGCCATCTGCTTTCACGTCTTCGGTGAACGCCCTGAACTGTGCACTCGTGAGAATGCCGCTCCCGCTCAATTTGTGCCCCAGTTCGACGGCGAAACGGGTGCTTATCTGCCCCATAGGGGTGCCGTCCGGATCGGTCAACTGCATCTGAAAGTCTGATTCCAGTGTGGATTCAGCGGCGCCTTCGGCTTCCCAGCCCGAAGCGTTCATAATGATTCCGGAAAAATTCCGATTAAACCAGTTCCCCGAGGAGGATTCACGTCCCAGCATGACGGAGCACTCATTCAGGGCGATGGACCGTATCTCCCAGTCCGTGAGATCATTCTGGACGGGAGTGCGGTAAAGGCTGCTCCGACGTAAGGCATCCCAGTTGGTGGAGCCGTCCTTGAGAGCGATGTGGCGGATGGTCCCTTTTTCGACTTTCAGCCGGTCGATACGGATTTCTTTCCCGAATATGGCCATCCCCGGTGACTGGAGTGAGGCCGATTCAAATTCAAACACCGGACTGGCAAAGGCCGCATCGACTGCCCGCCCGTTCTTCATGGTGAATCCACTGGATGGCCAGTAAGTCAGGCTGTCACACTCCCATGAAAGATTTGTCGACTGGCTCAGTCTGGGGAGGAGCAGCGGCTTGAGCACAACGGACCGCGTCCCGAGGAAAAGCAGGACCGGGACGGCAATCACCGCTCCCGCCGCTATCTTGAGTAGGATCGACGGGTCCAGCTTCTTCCTGCGGCTTCTGCGGTGTCGAGATCGTCTTTTCCGAGACATAAACAGTCCTGGATCATATCGGCTCCGGAAGCACTTGACCAGTCATTCCCGTTGAGGATGGCTCGTGCGGAGAGCTGATCGCCGGTTTTTTCCAGTTCTCCGGTCGATGCGATGGACGCGGATTTACCGCACCTGGTTTTCGTCGATCGAACTGTAGTTGCGTATCAGCAGAGGCGAGACTGCCGTCACTGTTTCAACAGCCAGCTCATGAAGATGGGCCGGCTGGATCCCCAGTTCCTGGATCTGATGCGAGTAAATCTTGGGCATCATGATCTCTCCGCTCTGCCCGAGATGCAGGGCATGCGCCATGGCATCGGCGAGGTGCGTGACGACCGTGAGACTGACCTGCTGGTGGGAATCGGTGGGCGAATGGTGATGCTCAATCGGCTCCTCAAGAAAGGATGGAAGATTCCAGTATCGAATGGCCTCGACACCGACTTCGGTGTGGTCATATCCGAAGATACGCAATTCCTGGGACTGAAGACTTCGGACCTTGTAGCGGCCTTCAAGCATGCTGATGGCATAGAGCCTCGGCATCGCGGTCAGCATCAGCAGCCGGCCAATATCGTGGAGCAGCCCGCACAGGAAGTATCTCTCGGTGTCCTTCTCATGCAGGAACCGTGCGATGGTTTCCGCCGATACTGCAACGGTCACACAGTGGTTCCAGAATGCCGTCAGGGAGAACAGCTTGCGCGGAAGATTGGGAAAACTGGCCTCACCGCGGGCATCATCGAGGATTTTCTCAATCTCCCCGTGCCCGAGATTGGTGATCGCATCATTGACTTTAACGACCTCCTCCTCATTGCCATGAAGCACGCTGTTGGCCACTGCGAAGATCCTGATAATCGTCGCGTAATCAAGGCGGAGCAGGGCGTTGATCTGGTCTATCTGGGAATTCATGTTCTCCAGCAGCTGCCCGAGAACATCCGGCGGAACATAAGGACTCGGGATCTCACGCACCGCCGTCACAACCGCATCCGCGGACTTATATGGTGGATCCAGGCTCATAAACGCCGCATGATGTAAAGAGATCGCAATGAAATCTTCTTCAGTTCCTGTACATAACGGTCCTCATCCACGCACAGGCTGAACTGGGTCGTATGCAGCTGATTAATGGTCTTTCTGTCATCTTCCGATGCACCCTTCTGATACAGCCGGTCAATCTCCTCCTCATTCACACCTTTCACTTCCACGTAGACCTTCCCGACCTCATGAAGCAGTTCAATTTTCTCCTCATCCAGCTTCAGGTCGGATTGCATCACACTCCTGCCATCCTGGCTGTGGATCTCCTCGCCCAATACCATTCCCTTTTCGAGGAACTCTGTCCTGATTTTAGCCATGCCTTCTCTGAAAGTTAGCTTCCAACTCCAGTATGACTTCGGCATATGCTCATTTCGCTTGATTGCCTTTTCCGTAAAAATGCACCCTGTTTTGCCATGAAAATGGTTCATAAAGTGTCCGCCCCGGCGTGCTCCGGGCGGGTTTTCGCTTCCATGAATGGTCCCGAGCTGTCAGCATGACGGCCGGTCCGGCCGCACAGCATCACCATGAGTCAAAAAAGCATCAGGAACCTCTACCTTCTGGACGGTATGGCACTCATTTATCGCGCCTTCTTCGCCTTCCAGAACAACCCCATCCGCAACAGCCGGGGGGAAAATAACTCCGCACTTTTCGGCTTTCTGAACACCCTGATGGATATTATCCAGAACCGGAAACCCACCCACATTGCCGTGGCTTTCGATACCATGGCCCCGACATTCAGGCACGAGGTGTTTCCGGAGTACAAGGCACAGCGCGAGGAGATTCCCGAGGATCTGGCTTCGGCTCTGCCCCGGGCCCGCGAACTTCTGGACGCCCTGCGCATTCCGGTGCTCGAACTGGACGGATACGAGGCGGATGACATCATCGGCACTCTGGCGGCAAGGGCGAGGGACCAGGGATACCAGGTCTATATGGTGACTCCTGATAAGGACTTTGCTCAGCTGGTCGAGGAAAAGGTGCTGCTCTACCGGCCCGGCCGCAAAGGCAGCGAAGTCGAAATACTCGGACCCTCGGAAGTCTGCGAAAAATGGGAAATTGCCAGCCCGTCATTGATCCGCGATATCCTCGGACTGTGGGGTGACTCCTCGGACAATATCCCCGGTGTTCCCGGTATCGGACAGAAAACCGCCGCCAAACTGATAGCGCGCTTCGGATCGATAGACGGAATTCTTGAAAACCTCGACCAACTCAAGGGCCGGCAGAAAGAAAACCTCGAAGAGTTCGGCAAACAGGCGCTGCTCTCCCGGGATCTGGCCACCATCAACACCAACGTGCCGGCCGAATGGGACCTCGACTCCTTCGTGCTCGAGGATTACGACGAGCCCGCCCTGAGGAAGTTCCTTGTCGACCACGAGTTCAATGCCATAGGTCGCAGAATCTTCGGAGAGGATTTCAAGGCTGGAAGGGGATTTCAATCGGGGGACAGTGCTCAGGGTGATCTGTTCGCCAATCTCCCCGTCAATGACGGGGAGTCAGATGCCGATGCCGCCGATGCTCCGCAACTCGCACCGCAGGCATCCCTGAAAACCATCGCCGATACAGCTCACGAATACCGTCTGGCCACCACAATTGAGGAGCTTCGTGATACCATCGAATACCTCAGCCACTTCAGAGTCATATGCTTTGACACAGAAACCACCACTTTGGATCCGCTGGGAACAGATCTCCTTGGCATCGCCTGGGCCGTCGAGGAGGGCAGGGGGGGATACATTGCTCTGCCCTCTGGGAAAACTTCCGCCACGGAGCGCCGTCAGTGGATTGACGAACTGGCACAGTTCTTTGCTTCTGAGCAGATCGAATGGGTGGGACACCACCTCAAATTCGATCTCCACGTCCTCGAGACCCACGGCATCCACCCCCGCGGGCGCTTTTTTGACACCATGATCGCCCACTGCCTGCTCGATCCGGATCAGCGGCATGGCATGGACTTTCTCAGTGAAACATTTCTCGGTTACACACCCATTCCCATCACCAGTCTGATTGGTGAGGACAAAAAAAATCAGAAGTCCATGGCTGAGGTGCCATTGGGCCGGGTGGCTGAATACGCGGCGGAGGATGCGGATGTCACGCTTCGCCTGTTTCATGTGTTCAGGAATCTTCTGACGGAACGCGGCATTGAGAAGGTCTTCTACGACATTGAAATGCCGCTTCTGCCGGTGCTGGTCAGTATGGAACGAATTGGAGTGGCACTTGATGCCGCTGCGTTGTCCGAGGTTTCCTCCGGCATGGAACGGGTGATTGCCAGGCTGGAGAAGTCCATACACAAAAAAGCCGGACGGGAGTTCAACCTGAATTCGCCCCGCCAGCTCGGAGTGGTGCTGTTCGAGGACCTGAAGATCGTCGACAAGCCGAAAAAAACCCGCACCGGTCAATACGCCACCAATGAACAGGTGCTGCTCAGTCTCGCCAGCACCCACTCGATCATCGGTGATATCCTCGAATACCGGGGCCTCACGAAACTCAAATCCACTTATATCGATGCGCTGCCTTCCCATGTCCGCAGTGACACCGGAAGGATCCATACCACTTTCGGGCAGGTGCTGACCGCGACGGGACGGCTGCAGTCCCAGGATCCGAATCTTCAGAATATCCCCATCCGCAGCGATGAAGGGCGTGAAATCCGCCGGGCTTTCATTGCCGCTCCGGAGGGCGGATATCTCCTGCTCGCAGCGGATTATTCACAGGTCGAACTGCGCATCATCGCTGCGCTCAGCCGCGATCAGGGAATGCTGGACTTCTTTGCCCAGGGCCTCGACATCCATGCGGCCACGGCTTCAAGGGTCTATAATGTCCCGGTTGAGGACGTCACCTCCGCCATGCGGCGCAGCGCCAAGATGGTCAATTTCGGGATCGCCTACGGCATGACGGCTTTCGGACTGTCCCAGCGACTCGGAATTCCACGCGCGGAGGCAAAATCCATCATCGAGCATTATTACCAGCAGTTTCCGGGAATCCGTTCCTATCTTGATTCCAGTATTGAATTTGCCCGGACCCACGGGTATGTCGAAACACTGTGCGGCCGACGCCGCGTCATCCCCGATATCAATTCTTCCAACGCAACAATCCGGGCGGCTGCTGAACGCAACGCCATCAATATGCCCATTCAGGGCACCGCCGCCGATATGATCAAGATCGCCATGGCATCCATCCACAGCGATCTGCTGGAGAGGAAATTCAAGTCCCGCCTCATCCTCCAGGTGCACGACGAACTCCTCTTCGAAGCCGCCGAATCGGAAATCCAGGAACTCAAGGACCTGATCATCCACCACATGACTCATGCCATCCAGCTCGACGTCCCGATCGAAGTTGAAATCGGCACCGGTGCCAACTGGCTCGAAGCCCATTGATTTTTATCCTTCCCCCGTCACCCTCAAATTGGTCATTTCACCGTCCATCGATGTCTGAAGATCAGAATTCCACTCCGGAAAAAACACTCACAAAAAAGGGCAGATCAATGTCACCCGTTATCATATTCATCACTGTCCTGGCCGTTTATGCGGTCTGGGCACTGCTCTCATCACGAATCCCCGCACGAAATACCGGTTTGTCCGGAAAGGGGACTGCTGAAGTGGAATTCACCCCATGTCCGGACAGCCCCAACTGCTGCTCCAGCACCGAAACCCGCGCGGATAAATCCATTGACCCAATCGCCATCCCATCCGGAATGACACCGGAATCCGCATGGGAAAAGTGCCGGGAGGTCATCCAGTCCACACCGGGTTTCTCCGGATTCATATCCGAGGAGGACACCTATCTCCACGCGCTGTTTCTCACCCCGCTGATGCGCTTCCCCGATGACCTCGAAGTCCTCATGGACTCTCATGCAGGACAGATTCATCTCAAATCATCATCCCGTGTCGGTTACTCGGACCTGGGAAAAAACCGATCCCGCCTCGAAGCCGTGCGCAAAGCGTTTCTCAACAGCGGACTCTGAGTAACAACGCGTCCGTGTGTGTTTGTCCGGTGCCAGTGGTTGGTGGTGCCAGGCACGTGATGTGCCTGGCACCACCAACCGGCGTATGAGCTCACCGGCTCATGAACAGGCCGGCGGGGACGCCGGCGCCCCCGGGAGAAGCCCGTTGGACGCACCCGTTCCCTCATCCATTCCTTAACGATGCCGGTGGTATCGAAGATTCTTAGCCCGTGGTCGAGGGTTGGTGGAAGGCGCATTCGTGCCCGGAACCGCACGCACACACCACCGGTCCAGACTCTACTTTACTTTAAGGCTTTCTCGTATTTCTCAAGAATCCCGGTGAAGGCGCTGACTTTCTCCTCATTCCCTTCTGCCAGCTCAATGGCCTTTTTCTGCATCGCGACGGCTTGTTGGATCATTCCGTTGTCAAAATATGCCCTTGCCAGTGTGTCTGCGACATTGGCGTTGCTCTCGAAAGATGCTTTGTGCGCAGCTTCCGCGGCTTCCAGAGCGACCTTCAGATTTCGATGCTTGATTTGCGGATGTGTGAGGATAATCCAGGAAAACTGATTCAGGAGAGAGGGATTGTCCTGCGCGCTGTCGAGGACTTTCCTGGCCGCGCCGGCTGCTTCCGGTGTCTCGTCACCGCGCACCACTGCTTCAAAATACTGCTCCATCAGCCTGAGTGTTTCTGCCTGTCTTTCACGACTTTTGGCCAGCCGGACCGCCTGGTCCATGTCGAACTTTCCCTCGACCATTTTGGTAAGCACCTCTTCAAGCTGGGAGAGCGGGTGCCCTTCCCACACAATCCGGTGGTCCCGATTGACCACGAATGCATGCGGGATGCCCATCGCTCCGAATTCTTTCATGTATTTCTCGTGCATGAATCCGTCGGAACTCACCGCGACGGTGTAATCCATCCTGTCGCCCATCTTCTCCACAAAGGATCGAACCCGGTCCGGTTTCTCGTCGCTGATGCCGATGATTGTCACATTGTCAGCGGTAAATTTTTTCTGCAACCCGGTCAAATGAGGAATTGAGTCCCGGCACGGGCCGCACCACGTCGCCCAGAATTCAATCACATAAATGGTGTCCTTCTTTTCCGAAAACTGGACGCTCTCCCCCTTGATCCATTCCGAAATCATCAGTGGTGGAGCCTCCATGCCTATTTCACCACCATTCGCCCAGTGACACTGCATCATCGCAATGACGCCGGTCAGAACCGCTGCTGCATTGATTGGTCTTGCTGCCTTTAACTTCATCTTGATTCTTTTCGGTTTCGTCCGATCTGATCGTGGTCGTGATCCCGGCCGGATTCCGGCCAATCCACTGAATGGCTAAAATTGACTGCATTCTGTGCCGGATCAACCACAATTTCAGCAGGGATTCCCGCCGTTGCTTCCCCGATCTTCCAATTCCTTTTTGACCGCCGAGAACTCACCGCGTTCACAGTGTGCCACAAAGCCTTCGGTCGTGGCCTTCAGGTCCTGCCAGTTGGAGCGGATCCTCGCGGCTTCCTCCCCGCTGATGCAGTTATCCGCCGCCGCATGTGCGATCAGCGACAGCAGGGAGGCAAACTGCTGCAGGATCCGGTTGGCGGCCTGCATCAGCTCTTTCTCTGTCGGTGACTGGTTTTCCCCATCGGATAGGTAGAATCCTCCACTTTGGGAACACAGCCACTTGATGATCCGGTCGTCCCCCGTGGCCTGAATCAGCGCAACGACTCGATCCAGGGGGTTGACGGTGCCGCTGCCGTTCTCACCGGTCGCCTCGGCCCACTTGTAGATCATTGACAGCGACAGCCCTACATGGTCGGCCACAGCCTTTGGACTGCTGTCACGGTAAACTTCTCTTAACAATTCGTGCGATTTCATGACCAGTTCGTTATTTCAGGGAATTCATTACCTAAAATGCCAGATACGTAAAGATTATGCCATGTTTTTGTCCTGTCGCAGATGGACGGGTTCGGAAAACCACCATTGACAGGATCATCAGCGCTATTGCCTAAGTGAAATTTCCTGGGAAAAACCCTACGGGAGCAGAGGCTGAAAGAAGTTTGGTCAAAAAGTCTCGCTGGAAAGGGCGGAAAGTGGGTGGTCCATGAGAACTATAGGACAACAACAAGCATCACGTGCTTTTCAGGCCGGGGATCGTGGTTCGTAATGCAGAGAAACGTCGGAAATAACGACAGTTGTTGACCCAATGACTGACTGACCCTGGAAACAGCAGTAGAACCCTTGCGAGGGTCACTTCTATAGAAAATTAAAATGCATAGCAGTGTCAAAAGGAAGCGGCCATGGAACACGGGAAACCTTCCCATGTCCAATCGATTTTATTTCCAGTGTGATCTGAAAGGCTGACAGCCTGACATGGCAGCAGTTGGATCTCCCGCTACTCTAGAGCCTGTCCCCGTTATGCAAAATCCAAGAATGGACTTTTCATCAACTATAAAAATCCCCCTTATTTGTAATTTGACTAAACAATGAAATGGTGTAAAACACCCAAAAAGGCGGTAGACATCTGAACTGTTAGTCCTATAAATTCAAAATTGATGGTTTTGATAAAAATAATAATGAAATCAAAATTTAAATGTGAGAGCAGGCTGTTGGATTTCGTACCGTTTCCCGGATATCGGCTGTAAAATGTATGTAGCTGAAATTCTGGTTATGATTAAAAAAGATAAAATAAAATAACGAACATTATGATGTACATCTCGCAACTGCTATTCATCTCCGGCATTCTGACAACTGGTTGGTTTACATTGCTCCTGATAATCCAGGCATTCAGGGAATCAGTGTTGTGGGGTCTGGGTTTTCTCCTTGTCCCTTTTGTGAATTTTATTTTTGTTTTTATGAACTGGGATGATGATGAGGTCAGGGGTGCTTTTCTTAAATCCTTGATAGGGTTTCCTTTAATTGTCATGGGAATACTTTTGAGTGCTGGATGAATTTCCTGACCGTCAGGATAGTGATCCGCCCCAATTCTGGACATAACATAATACCCGTCCTGAATTAGATCCCCTGACTTATTCAGGCATAAGGATCCTTAAGAGAACTCGGCGTATCTGATAGAAGCAGGGGCCGCTTCAACGCGGCCCTCTGCCATTACTATTAAACTGTATTCTTTTAACCGGTCTGGATAATGAGTCATGATTGAGGGGACACTGATTTCTGTCATTGCAAATATGACTGCAATATATTAGTGTGCTCTGTAAATCTGGTAAAACGCTATTGGAGTGAGCAAGCCTGTAACTGGAGACCCTTCTGAAGCTCCTGATAATCCGTAAGACAAGCCCAGGCGCTCCCGGATGGCAATGGTTGTTTCCCCTTTAACCCTATGTTAACAGGCGGCAGATTGCCGAAAGAACCGAGAAAATAGCAGAAGGCCATGAAGCGTTGCGGGCAGACAAAGCGATGAAATCGGGGAACTACCCTGCCAGTAGTGATGGCTCAATGCCTGAATGCTTTCATCCCGTGGGGCGGGTGATTTGCTGCTTCTGACGCATGTATCGGGCGCATCGCATCGCCAGGACGAAGGCCAGGTGGCCGGAAAGTTCCTAGTCTGTAGCTCAATCCTGTGACATGGGTGCATCAGTATCGCGCTGCTTCTGCTGTAACGAGGGATGCGTTGAAACCACGCAAAAATACCGATTTCATCGGGCAGCCCCACAGAGGAGGGCACATAATTTCGCCGTCTCAAAACCCGCTCCACGTTAGGAAACAACCTGTAATACTCTTGATTTCAGCCTCAGGTGGAAAAAATCAATACCTTGTGAACCGCGAAAATATTTGCCCGGCAATTTTTTCGCAGTGTAATATTTTCCTGTCTGTTCTGCTGAATCATTGAGAAATGAAACAATCTGTAGGAATAGGCAAACAAGCAAAAATGTAATTGCTCATTACAAATATTATGCTAAAATGTAATATGCTTCCTGAAAAGAAATGATAAATTTGTAGGTAATTAAAAATTACGATGATTTAATCATAAAAAAATAAATAAGATGAAAATTTTATTGATACTGCAGTAAAAAAATTAATTTATAAACTATTCTGTGCGATCATGAATAATCCAGTCTTCCCTAATTGTCTTCATCCCTGAGCACGAAGGTATAAGCTTTTAGGATGTAAGCATTCAGGGTCGTTAGAGAAATTAATAATTTAAAAATTGATATAATATTTAAATAAATACGACTGATAAACCAACAGAATAAATCACTAAAAACCATGGAAAATTCACAAATACTAATACTAATACTTGCCTTTTTCGCGATCGTTTGGGCAATATTGTCTAAAGGTGGCGGAAGCGGTTATGGCAGTGGAGGCGGCGATGGAGGCGGAAGCGGTTATGGCAGTGGGGGCGGCGATGGAGGTGGCGGAGGCGATGGAGGCGGAGGTGGGGACGGCGGAGGTGGGGACGGCGGATGATGCTGCAGCTGTTATAATCCACGACATGCTATATTCAATCTGCCCGCCGGAATGCGGGCGGATTAAATTTTTGCTATATAGAACCCGTGCAAAAACGGCCGGGGACAGCCCGGCCTGAATCGAATCAATGAGATGACATCAAAGACCTCGTGGATTTAACCAAGCAGATTAGGTGTAATGTTAAAATATTCGGTCATTAATCACAGGTGTCTGCTCCTTGTATCTACAATATTACAACATGATTTTGCTTTCTTATTTTTGAATAAAGCCGTTAATGGGGCAGTCATGTTAGTCAATTTAAGAATAAATTAGTAAATAAAATAAGTGATTAGACTCAAATATATTCAAGCACAAAATAAAACTAATGAATCAATGATCAAAATAATTCCTTTTCGCTTTTTTGGTGGGTATACCGGGTGTAGAAGCCGGAATCTGTTATTGGTTGTATCAGTGTCGGGCATTGCTTTGCTTTTGACTGCATGCAGCCGAAGACAAGAGTTCCACACGAGTATTGATTCAGTAACCCGAAACTTTCAGAAAATAATTGAAATTGAAGGACGGAAACTGCTGGCAGTAGAAGTTGAATACATAGGAAAATCACCAGGCGATACATTAAAATATACAAACAACCATGACTATAAATCAATAGATACGGACTTCTACCGCATTAAACTTGAAAATCTTTCAGAATTCAGAATTGAGATGGAAAAGGTTGGATACAGACTTGAGAAAGGCAGGCTACGGGTTAAATCGTACGCAGATAAAAAATCCATAGAAAAAACATGGGGAAAATCATATATTGATTCCGGAGGTCATATCGAACGTCTGAACAATATGGTTTGGTCCGATTACTCTGAGAATATTTTTTATAAAAATTATGAGTTCACACTGATTCAGACCGATGAAGAATATATTGAATTTTCCGTTGAAATTCCGCTGCGATACATCCGCTGAACACCAAGCCAGTCCTGACTCCACTCTTGAAATAAAAACTGATTTAGGGCCTTCCGATCGAACAGCTGTCGTCGAGTTGTTGCGATGCTCATTTTATCGGGGAAAATTTCCCAACAGAATTGGTGGATACCACGACTGGATCATCGATTGCAGGGAGGGACTTTCCCGTTCATCGTCTCTCGCAGCCATAGCCTCTATAATAGTGGACTTTGTAGAGAGGGAGGGAATTAAGCAGATTGCCGGAGCAGGCCTTGGATCACACCTGATCATAGGTGCAGTGCTGGCTAGCGTTCCCGAAAATAACAGACTGACAGGATTGCTACTGAGGCCTGAACCAAAGGCATGTGGCAGAGGAAGAGTAATCGAGGGCCGTATTGAACCTTACGCTTCAACACTGCTGATTGACGATATTCTCAATTCCGGCCGGATGGCAATTAGATCAGTGAAAATATTACGTATGCAGGTGCGTAAACCAATTAAATTCCTGTCGGTTTTTGAATTTTCCTGGGGTTGCGGAAGACGGAATCTGGAGAGCGAGGGGATTCCAGTTCACTCGTTGGCAACTGTCAACAGGTTATGACTGGCAAATCCAGTAAGTAAAAAATAAAATTTTGTTATGAATGGAAATAAGCAGACAAAATCATGCTTTCTTTCTGATTTGAAATCATAACAAATTCAACAGTGCATACAAGAATGTGAAAAACCACCATTGCGGAAATAAATCTAATTATAACAAAACACTCATGGGGAAGTATTTCGGAAAAAGCAAAAAGTATTTTTAAAAAGTATGTATTACATAAGACGGAACAAAGGAATTGTGTGCTTATACTCGTGGTCCCGGTTAACAGGGAGTTTTACATTCACGGGGATGTCGGGGTACATCAAGACGTCGGTCAGTCGTACTGGGATGATACGGTCAATATCTTAAATGATCACTTTAAATCGGGTGACTATTTTAAAGGGATGAAAGTCGCTGTTCAGGACATCGGTGAGAAACTTTCTCAATATTTTCCCGCTTCCCCAGACGACGCTGATGAAATAGACAACAGTATAATGTATGATAACTAAAAATTACCTGAAATAGAGAATTTTAATCATGCGTTCCCGTATTAGCCTGAATTGATTGCCGCGTTGGTAATATTTCTGATGGATATACAAATCAGATGGTTGATATGAATGTAATTTATTGAATCAGATGGCATTATTTGTATTTAAGTCTAAATTTTAGAAACCAAAACAACTCAAAGCGTAAAAATGAAAAGTACATTTGTCTTTTTAGTATATTATTTCCTTTGTTTGTTAACGACATTCAGCCAGGAAACACCCCAGCCGCTGGCTGTCAAGGATTACAGTCCTTACCCAAATCCACATGCAGGCTATGTCTCAGACTTGGCTGGCATTCTTTCTGAGAAGCAGAAAGGATATATTGAACAATTGCTACTAACAATAGAGGTGGAATACAAACTGGAGGTAATTGTTATGACCATACCGTCACTGGCTTCTTATCCAGATACAGATAACAAGACTATCGAATCTTTTGCGACCTCCCTGTTTAACGCGTATGGTATTGGAAATATGCCAGAAAACAATGGGGTATTGTTTTTGGTAAGCATGGGAGATCGAAAGGCGAGAATAGAATTGGGTTCCGGATACGGCTCAATGGCAGATCAAAGGGCGGCCGATATAATGAACACAGTCATCATACCAAGATTCAAGGCATCAGATTACTCCGGGGGAATAAAGTACGGAACCATCGCCATTGTTGAAAAAATCGGCGGTATAAAGATTGAGAACCGGACTATTTCATTTTTGAATGTAATTTTAACGGGTGCTTCGATTATCTTTTTGATATCAGTTGCTGTTAGTCTCTTCAGGCATGGAAAAAGTGGCTGGGGCTGGATATTTGTCGGGTTTATCATTGCTCTAATTATGGCACTCTTGAGAATACTAGAGACTTTCGAAGGTTCGTCCAATCGTTCCGGACGCTCCGACCAATGGAAACCAGGTGGGCATGGAGGCTTTGGTGGTGGTTCCTCCAGTGGTGGTGGTGCTTCCGGAAGTTGGTAAAGATTCTCGAAGTCAGAGAATGTCATGAGACGATTCTCGCGAATTTCAATTTCTGTGAAGTAGAAATAAATGGTTCGTATTGTAGCCCGTCCTGAAACATATAGGTTGGAATTTGATGGTCATGTAAGCAGGTGCTTAAATACTCTATAAATTAAAATCAGGTAATAAATTAAGTTCGTTAAAAATAAAAAATTACTTTGAAGGCCATTTTTAAAAATAAAATGATCCTTCTGCTTTTATCCTCGTTGTTCTTCCTGTGAAATATTGAATTGTATTTATAAAAAATATTAATTCATCGTCTTCGAGTTCGGGAGTTGATAATAAATATGAAAAAATATGCTCTAATATTTATGTGCCTTTTGTCTGTCACGGACGCCCCTGCGGTAAATGTGGTTTGCTATGGAAATGCGTCTGAAGAAAAAATTATAGTGGAAAGAACATTTTCCCGTTCAGAAATAAATTACTCCTATGCTTATACTCCTGAACAACTGATCGATTTTGTTGGTTCCGGAAAAGCGGATATCGGTATTGGAAACATATCTATATCAGAAGCCCGCTATGAGAAAGTAGATTTTACGTTTCCTTACAAAGACATTGAAACTATTGCCGTTTTTGAGAATGACCATCATCTGGCTGGTTATCTATTTGTTAATAAGATCAGTGTTTTATGGTTGTGTTTACTGATATTTGTATTCGCAAATCTTATCTGGATTTTTGAAAAAGGAAACGGGAAAATAGAAAATACATATTTTCCTGGTCTGTTCAGCGCGATTTATTTCTTATTTATAACACTTACCAGCGTGGGCTATGAGGATTACACCAGCAGGAGGATTTCAAAAGCTATTGTTGTAATGCTAATGCTTTTTGGTATGGGGGTGTATGCAAGTCTGGTTTCGGGACTTGTCTTCATTGGTTCGCAAAATTACAAATTTAATGACATAAAAGATATAAAAGATCATAAAATCGGGACATTTTCTGAAAGCTATGCTTCTGCGTGGTTGAGGGAGAATAATTTCACTGTTATTGAGGTCGGAAAATCAGAAAAAATAGATTTTAATGGTTATGAAATATTTGTGTATGATGAGCCTTATATCAACTCTTTGAAATCTTCATCGATGACAAAGATTTCTTTTTCTTTGTTTAAACAATACTATGGTATTGCTGTCAATAAAAACAGGAATGATCTAAGGGTTTTAATAAATAAAACAATTTTGATGTAGTCTGATTGTCTTCACTGATTTCGGGTGCAACATATTAAATACATAGCCTGGCCGGCGGATCGAATTAAAATAACCTGATAGACAGGTTTAAGTGTGACACAGTGTATCCGGGTTTAAATGCCGTAAAATAATTGTCTGTCGGAAATGGTATCAGGATTGATGTGCTGGAAAGCATGAGATTATATGGCGTTTGACTTTTTAAATTTTACTTGGAACCATATAAGGATATATTGGTGGAGACATGTCTGTAGTCCGCAGTAGTCATTTTCTTTCACACGTTCTTATTGACGGATGGCCTGTCTGGATGTTTTATCTGGCCCACTATGTACGAACTGATTTCCAGATGTCCGGAAACAAGGGCCAGACTCGGGCAGCTTCAAACTGCCCGCGGGACGGTTCAGACGCCGGCGTTCATGCCTGTCGGAACACAGGCCAGTGTCAAGGCCATGGACAACCGCGAACTTCTAGAGTCCGGAAGTCAGATCATCCTCGGCAATACCTACCACCTGTCCCTCCGTCCCGGCATGGACATCATCAATCAGGCCGGTGGCCTCCACCGGTTCATGGACTGGAAACTGCCAATCCTCACCGACAGCGGCGGGTTTCAGGTCTTCAGCCTCGCCCGCATACGGAAAATCGAGGAAAACGGGGTGGCCTTCCGCTCACATATCGACGGATCGCCACTCTTC
>JAUIAG010000063.1 GCA_030425355.1 Verrucomicrobiia bacterium | reverse complement strand
GTGACCGTAGCATTCGAGACCGGCCTCCTTCAGGCGATCGGCCACCTCCTGCTTGCGGATAATGCCAAGGGAAGCGTCGGGTCGGACCTTGCCGCTCTCCTTCATCTGGCGGATGCGGTCGCACACCTCGTCCAGCATTGGTCCCTCGTTGAGTCCTTTCCAGGCGGCCACCATCCCGACCGCGGTCACGCTGTTGGTGGCGGATTCATTGATGGCGGAATCCAGTGGCTCGGGGTCGATGAAACCGTATTTCGGTGACCCGGTCTGGTAAAATGAGCTCTGGGCGCAGAAACTGCAGTTTTCCGAACAGTTACCGGCCTTGGCATTGACGATGGAACACAGGTGGATTTTGTTGCCCTTGTACCGCTCCCGGATGCGGTTGGCCCAGCTGATGAGATCGAAAATGTCGGCGCGGCTCTCCAGGCCGAAAAGCCACATGGCTTCCCCGCGGGTGATCTGCCCGCCTCCGAGAACACGGTTGCCGAGTTCAGCCAGTTTTTCCTGAATTGAATTTGCGTCTAGTGCCTCTGCAGACATGCTAGACACCATACACAATCGGCCGTGGACGACAAGTCCGAACCGTGGCTGAAGGGATGGAGAAATTCCGTGGAATGTGGACAGGTCATGGCTGGAAAGGGCGATTCGGCTTACGGCTGGGGTTTCTTTTTCAGGCGCTCCCCGATCAGGCTGATTGATTGCGTGGCGAAGCGTTCCCCGAGGATTCGATAGCCTTCCCGTGTATAATGCAGATCGTCGTCCGGACCGTTGAGATCATCGGTGTCGACCATGCGGATGAATGGACCGGAATCGGCGAATGCCTGCTGCTGCCGGCGAACGAGCGTCCAGTGCGGATATTTTTCATCCCTGAGATCGAAATCACTGAGCCTGCCGATGACGACATTGATTTCACGGGTCCTGAGGTCGTCCTGCAGCTGCCGTGTGAGGCTGTGGAGACTGTCGAGGTAAACCGCGCCGTGTTTTTCGCGGGCGTCCCTTTCTCCCTGCATCCAGATGAAGGTCACGCTTTGCCATCCTGTGAGTGGAAGGTCTCCGCTGTGGGGAAGCTTTTTGATGAGTCGGCGGTACAGATCGCCGGCGGACTCCGGCGCGACACCCTCTGCGTTCTTCCAGTCGAACACCCAGCGACGGATTGGCTGCCCGCCCTGGGCATCCTTGATGATCAGGATATTCTCCGCGCCGAAGTGGGCCTCGACGGCGGGCCGGAAGGACAGGTCCGGATCGAGTCCGGCCATATTGGACTGTCCGCTGAGGATGAAGAGGTGGGTCCCGGATGGCTTCAACTCGGCGGCATTCGAGGCAGTGGCCATCCCGCTCATGCAGAAGCAGAAGAGAAACAGAAGAGAGGCCATGGCAGCGGCCGGGCGGTCAAAGGGGCCTGTGGGTGCTTTCATGAATCGGTTTTATACGAAAGCGCGCCCGGATTCGATCCCAATCGCCGGCTGCAGGCCAATCTGTAATAATCCGAATAATAAATGTCCGGAGGTGAAATCGCCGCTTGAAAGCACCCGGCAGTTGTTTAACCTCTGGGGTCTGAAATATTTCGGGTTTTCTGGGGGATGCCATCGGGCGCACCGCAGGAATTCCGGATCAATGAACACATCCGGGGCTGAACTGTCCCAGATTAGAATCGAAGATGAGTAACGGGATCAATTCTATCAACGAGGAAGTCGCGCGGGTCAGCACGTTTATCCATCCGCTTTTCAGCGAGATGGAGAAGGTTATTGTCGGTCAGCGCTACCTGCTGGAGAGACTGGTTATCGGCCTGCTGGCCAATGGCCACGTGCTGCTGGAAGGTGTTCCCGGTCTGGCCAAAACGCTCTCGATCCGCACCATGGCGCAAGCCATGAGCGTGAATTTCTCCCGTATTCAGTTCACCCCCGACATGCTCCCGGCGGATGTGATCGGCACCCAGATTTACAACCCGCAGTCAGGCAATTTCACCACGCGCAAGGGACCGGTTTTCTCGAACCTGCTGCTTGCCGACGAGATAAACAGGGCTCCGGCGAAAGTTCAGAGTGCGCTGCTGGAAGCCATGCAGGAGCGGCAGGTGACCATCGGTGACACCACCTACAGTCTCGAGCAGCCATTCCTCGTGCTGGCCACCCAGAACCCGGTTGATCAGGAAGGCACCTATCCCCTGCCCGAGGCTCAGGTCGACCGATTCATGCTCAAGCTGAAGATCGACTACCCGTCCCGCAGCGAGGAGAGACGCATCCTCGACCTGATGGGGACTATTCGTGAGCTCCCGTCCACCCAGCCTGTCATCGACGGCCGGACCATCATTGAAGCCCGCAGGACGGTGAACTCCATCTACATGGACGACAAGGTCAAGGACTACATCGTCGACATCGTCTGCTCCACCCGCCATCCGAACCAGTACAATATTCAGGGGATTGAAGACATGATTCAGATGGGTGCCTCCCCGAGAGCCACCATCGCCCTGACTCTGGCTTCGAAGGCTCTGGCATTCATCAACGGCCGGGGTTATGTGACACCTCAGGATGTCAAATCGATCGGCATGGACGTGCTGCGCCACAGGGTGATGATCACTTACGAGGCGGAAGCCGAGGAAAAAACCACCGAGGACGTTATCCGCTCGATCTTTGACCAGCTGCCGGTGCCGTAATAACGCCGAACCGGCTGGATACGATGACTTTGCGATCAGGATAAGGATAAAACCGGGCCGTGCGATTGATCCTGACTCCGCCCTGCCACCGCCTGTTCACGGGACTGATTCGAACATACCGGAACCCCAGATGATACCCTCCGAGATACTCAAGAAAATCCGACAAATCGAGCTGCGGACCAAGAGGCTGGTGAGCGAACGCCTTGCGGGCCAGTATCACAGTGTCTTCAAGGGCCAGGGCATGGACTTCGACGAGGTGCGCGAATACCAGCCCGGTGACGAGGTGCGCGCGATTGACTGGAATGTCACTGCCCGCATGAATCATCCATTTGTGAAGAAATTCGTGGAGGAACGCGAGTTGACGGTCCTGATCGCGGTGGATGTCTCCGGGTCCGGACTATTCGGTTCCGGGAGGCAGTCCAAGCGGGACCTCGCCGCGGAGGTGGCATCGGTGCTGGCCTTTTCCGCCATCAGAAACAACGACAAGGTCGGGCTGATACTTTTTTCCGAAGGAGTTGAAAAGTTCATTCCGCCCCGCAAGGGCCGGGGGCATGTGCTGCGGGTGATCCGTGAAATACTTTTCTACGAACCGGAAAAACGGGGCACGGACCTCAATGCAACCATTGATTTCATCATGCGGGTGCTGCGTCACCGGTCGATCGTGGTGATGATTTCCGACTTCATGGGCCAGACCACTCCGAGCCGCAAGGACGTGCTCTCCTATATCCGCCGCAATGTCATCCTCTCCGAAAATCTCGGGCAGGCTTCGTTCTTCAATCTGAGACAGATCAACCGCCGTCACGACCTCATCGCCATCCAGATCATGGACAAATATGAAATGGACCTTCCGGCTGTCGGACGCGTGATACTCCGCGATGCCGAAACGGGCGAAGTGATTGAAGTGGACACCGGGAATGCATTGAAAAGAAAAGGATTCCGGGAAAGGCAGATGCGGTCGCAGACCGAACTGGTGCGGCTATTCCGAAGTGCCGGCATTGACAGCATCCAGCTTAAAACAGAGGCGGACTACACGGTTGCGCTGGGGCAGTTCTTTGAATCGAGGGAGAAAAGGCAGCGGCACCGCTGAACCGAAGTCACGGCATGGACGATCTCCAGACAGCACAGTCTTCGCAGACAACGGGCGGAAATGCGCCGGGACCAGAGCAGTTCATTGAGCAGCTGCCGGATCTTGAGGCCGTTCCGGATCCGAATGGATGGATACGGATCCTGATTATCGTGCTGATCGTGGCGGCGGTGGCCGGACTGATCTGGCTGATTGTCATGCAGCTGCGCAGGTCATCGGCGCAGCGCGGGGAACAGCAGCTGCTTCCCCACGAGGCGGCTCTGCAACGGTTGCAGAAAGCCCTCGAAATCATCCACCAGCCGCGTGAATTCGTGATAGAAGTGAGCGACGCGCTCCGCCAATACCTGGAAGACCGGTTCAGGATCGCCGCCCCGGAACAGACCACCGAGGAATTTGTCCACGCCATGCGCAACGACCCGCAACTCGATCCCCACCAGAAGGAAGCGCTTCAGAAATTTCTCAACACATCCGATCTGGTGAAGTTCGCCAAAGTCGAACCCGGACGCCACGAGCTGATGGAACTTTTCGACACGGCGAGGGATGTGGTGTCTCAAACGGCGTATGAACCTTTGGATGCAGAGAGTGCCGATAATCCGCCCGCGGAAAGGAGTGTCTCAGGCCGATGATATTTGCCAATCCATGGGTCCTGTTTCTCCTGCTTCTTGTTCCGGTTTTTGCATGGCTCCGGGGACGCAGCGGCCGACGCGCGGCATTTTTATATTCATCGGTTTCGATCCTCAAGGGCATCACCAACATCAGCCGGTCCCGGAGCGGTGCTTTCATGAACTTCCTGCGCTGGCTGGCGGTCATCATGTTTGTGATTGCCCTGGCCCGTCCGCAGATTCCCGAGGGAGAAACCACTGTTTCCTCCAGCGGTGTTGATATCATCCTTGCCGTCGACCTCTCCAACAGCATGCGGGCTGAGGACTTCACCCTGGAAGGGTCGCGGGTCAACAGACTCGAAATTGCCCGCGATGTGATGCGGAAGTTCATCAGGCAGAGACCCGACGACCGGCTCGGTCTGGTGGCTTTTGCCGGCATGGCCTATCTGGCTGTGCCGTTGACGCTCGATCATGATTTCCTTCTCGCCAATCTTGAAAGACTCGAGCTTGGAATGATTGAAGACGGGACGGCCATAGGCGATGGTCTGACCACCTGCATCAACCGCCTCAAGGACCTCGAAGCAAAGTCCAAGATCGTCATCCTCATTACCGACGGACAGGAAACGGTGAACAACATCCCGCCGCTGACAGCAGCCGAAGTGGCCAAGGCCGTGGGAGTGAAAGTCTATACCATCGGCGTCGGAACCCGCGGCAAGGCCCCCTACCCTCACATCAATATCTTCGGCAAGGTCCAGTACATCATGGGTGAGGTCAATATCGACGAAAAGACCCTCACCGAGATTGCCCAGCTCACCAACGGCAAATACTACCGGGCGGACAACACCGAGAAATTCTTCGAGATCTACCAGGAAATCGACAAGCTGGAAAAAACCGAGACCAAGATCAGGAGGTATTCTCGGTATCAGGAATTATTTGTGTATTTTGCGGCGTGCGGGATGGTGTTTCTGGCGCTGGAGATCCTATTATCACAAACCATTTTCAGGACCATACCATGAAGTTTGAATACAGTGATCTGCTTTGGGTGTCCCTGATTTGTTCCGGGCTGACTGCAATATTTCTGATATATAACTGGAAGGTCAGGAGGAGGCTGATGCGGGCCTTTGTGTTGAATCGCGATCTGGAGATTGGCGTTTCGCCATGGCTGCAGAAAACCAGACTTTTTCTGCTTTTCCTGGGTTTCACCCTGGCGTTTCTTTCCCTGGCTCGCCCGCAGTGGGGCCGGTCCGAGCAGGAGTATGTTGAAAAAGGCATCGATGTCATAGTGGCCATTGACACGTCGAGGAGCCTGCTTGCCGAGGACCTCCCCCCCAACCGGTTCGAACGGATCCGTCTTGCGGTGAAGGACCTGATCTCCAGATCGGCGGGCAACCGCTTCGGACTGGTGGTGTTTGCCGGTTCGGCCTTCCTGCAGACGCCGCTGACCTCGGATCCGGGTGCACTGATGCAGACACTGGACGCTATCGACGTGGGGATCATATCCGAGCCGGGCAGTGATTTCTCGACAGCTCTCGAAGAATGCGCCAAGGCATTTGATCAGGATGACAATCGATACAAGGCCGTCGTCTTTTTCTCGGATGGTGAGGATCATGGGTTGAATACCACCAGCACAGCCAAGGCCATGGCCTCCCAGAATATCAAGGTCTTCACGGTCGGGGCCGGGACCGCGGAGGGCGAACTGATTCCAGTCAGGCTCCCCAATAACCAGGCCGACTTTCACCGCGACCGCCAGGGAAATGTGGTCAAAACGCGCCTCGACGAAAAGTCTCTCACCAGCATCGCCGAACTCACCGATGGATTTTATGTGAATCTCCAGGACATCAGCGCAATGGACCGCGTGCTGGAGGAAGGAATTGAGTCACTGCCGAAATCCGATCTTTCCGTGAAGAAGTTCAGCCAGCTCAATGAACAGTATCAGTGGCCGCTGTCCATAGCGGTGGTGCTGCTGGTGCTGGAGTTTCTGATTCCGGAGCACCGGCTTCCCCGCGGGAATCAAAGGCAGGGAAAACCCGGCCGTCGCTCCGCTGCCGCCCGGACAGCTCTTTCCGCATTGTTTATTTCAATCTGGACGGCCACAGCGACGAATGCATCCACGCCGGCAAAGGCGGCTGAGGCTTACAATAACGGACTCTACGAAAAAGCAAGGTCCTACTACGCCGATCTCCATGCCAAATACCCCGAAGACCCGAGAGTGACCTACAACCTCGCCTCGGCCGAATACCAGCTGCAGAATCTGGACGAGGCGTCGGCACTCTTTGAAGAACTGCTCAAGGTCGATGACCTGAACCTCCAGCAGAAGGCCTATTACGGACTGGGCAACAGTGAATTTATCCGGGGCCGGGATACCGAAACCCCGGAGGAGAAACTCCGACACTGGAAGAAATCCCTCGAGATGCTGAAGGCCGCGGCGAAGCTGAATCCGGACGACTCCAATGCGGTCTCCAACCGCGATTACGTGCAGAAACAGATTGAGGATCTGCAGCAGCAGCAGGATCAGCAGCAGCAGGAAGACGACCAACAGAAGCAGAACCAGGATCAACAGGACCAGGAAAAAGAGGACAATCAGGAGGGTCAGTCGGAGGACGGGAACGACAACGGTCAGGAGCAGAAAGACCAGGAACAGGAGCAGGAGCAGAATCCGGATTCCGGCCAGCAGGATGAAGGTCAGCAGGATCAGGAACAGCAGCAACAGTCCGGTGACCAGCAGAACAGCAGCGATGAGAACGGGGACAGCGGAGAGGAGCAGTCCGGGGCGGAAAACTCAGAGCAGCAGGAGAATCAGCAGAACCGGAATCAGAATCAGAATCAGAATCAGAATCAGGAGCAGTCGGACAGTGAGAGTAATCCGGAAAACGGGGAATCCGGTGAACAGGATCGTGAGGACCAGCCGCAGCGGGATCCATCAGAGGATGGCCGGGAACAGCGGGATGCCAGGGAAGCCGACGGGGCGGATTCCCGTGAAGCCCCCTCCGGCGAAGCCATGCAACCGATCGAAGGGAGTATGAGTCCCGAACAGGTTGAGAACTTTTTGAAGTCGCATGATCAGAAATCCAGATTTCTGTTGATGCAGCCAACCAACAAGGTCAGCCGAAGCACCAACAGATACAGTAAGGACTGGTAGGACCATGACAGAGAAATGCACTGGAAAAACATCCGTCCTGAAGCAATCCCGGGGGTTGCGTCCGGTACCTGGTGGGCTGATGGCGCGGGTGGTGTTGATGGCGATGGCGATGGCACTGGCGTCGATGAGCGGGCTGCGGGCGCAGGAAGTCGAGCTGTCACTGGCCCCTGACTATTTTGAGGTGGGTGAGCGCGGCGAGCTGGTGCTGACCTTCAGCGGGCTTCCGGCTCTGGGAAAACTGGAGTTCAACACCGCCACCTACGAGGGCTTTGACATTGTCCCGACAAACAAGAAGCAGACCGTGGTGATCAATGGATCGCGCAAGGACAGTTTCTTTTTCATGCTGGTCACCAAGAAGCCCGGCGAATGGACGATCCCGCCACTGGCCTTTCAAATCGGACGGAAGCAGATCAAGACCAACGAGGTGAGGTTCAGGGTTTATCCGAAAGGACAGGCACCGAAGTCGAAATTCCCGAGGAATGAAGCGGCCTTTCTGGTTCTGGATGTTCCGGACAAAAAGGTTTATATCGGCGAGACCATCCCGGTGAAAATCAGCATCTACTACGATTCGATTCTGTGTCAGGAGCCCTCGTGGCCCGAGATTGAGGCGACCGGGTTCAAACTGGAGGAGAAAGAACAGGGAAAGACCTACACAACAGATGTCCATGGGCGACAGTTTTATGTCACCGAGACATTTCGTGTGGCTGTTCCGATGAAGACGGGCAGGCTTCAGCTGGGACCGGCAACCGGATCGATACAGATGAGGCAGGCAGGGATCAACTCAATTTTCGGACTGGCCCCTGAAAGGCGGGAGATCCGTGGTGATGCCGTGGAGATTGAGTGTATTCCATTCCCGGATGAAGGCCGGCCGGATGATTTCAATGGTGCGATCGGGACGGATTTTGTCATCACCTACAGTGCCAGTCCGACAGACATCGCCCTCGGCGACCCTGTCACCGTCAGCATCAACATCCTCGGCAATGGAAACATCTCGGAGATACAGTTGCCGGAGTCATTCAGGTTTCAGAACTTCAAGAGCTATGAGCCGAAAACCGACAGCATGGTCGTCGACAAACAGACCATGAGGGGCCGGAAGAACTTCGAGTTTGTGGTGATTCCCCAGAACGCATCCATAAAAGCCCTGCCCGAGCTGTCATTCAGCTACTTTGATTCCGAAAAGGAAAGCTACGAAACCATGGTGAAGGCCGGACCGGCCCTGAATATTGCACCTGGGGACTATCGCCCGGATCGGCAGTCCGGGGCCCGTGAAGTTGATGTGGCCGGGACCGGCGGGGATGAGGACGGCTCAAGGCCGGCACATATTGAATACTCGCTGGGGACCGCTGCCGGATCACTTGTCCCGGCATCCGGCTCCCTGCTCTTCTGGTCGGTTCCCGGCGGATTTTTTCTCCTCTTCGCCGGGACACTGGGATGGAGGACCTACACTTCCATCCGTGAAAAAATGAATTCCTCCGGCAGAAACGCGGACCGTCTGCACAGGGAGGAGCATGAGAACAGGCTCTATGAACTGAACATGTTTGCCAATGCCAACCAGCCCAAAGGGTTCTTCAGCACCATGTTCCGTCTGCTGCAGGAGGTTATTGCCATGAAACTTGGATGTCAGTCCGCAGCCATCACCGCTGACATCATCAACAGGCCCGGCAAACTTCAGGGGTTGCCTGTCGAGGATCTGGAGCGACTGAGGCGGCTGTTCGAACTGTGCGATCAGGCCCGATACGGGATGGATCTCAGCAATGTCGACCTTGCCTCGGCAAGGAATGAATTCAATGATCTCTCCCAAAGGATTGAAAACCTCTGATAAACAGACTGATTCGTGCTGACATTCATCCAGTTATTCAATTTCAGTGGCCGGGGGTCCGGCTTGATCCGGCCCGGGATTGCCGGCAGTGTGGGCGGCCTCATTCAACTGGCGGCCATAGGGATCGTGATGCTGACCATGTTTCCCGAAACAATCCATGCAGGGCCTGAGCCGACTCCGGAAATGGTCCGACTCTTTGAGGAGAGCAACAGTCATTACGAGAAAAAAGAATACTCCAATGCCCTGGATGGGTATATGGACCTGCTTCGCAGCGGGTTTGTCTCGGCTCCGGTCCTGCTGAACATCGGCAACTGCTGGATGGCCAGTGATGATCCGGTAATGGCGATGGTCTTTTTCGAGCAGGGGCTCCTTCTCGAACCACGGTCCCCCGCGCTGAAGAAAAATCTGGAGATTGCCGCTTTACAGGCTGCTGAAAAATACAATCTCCCCCTGAGTGCATCACCGGAGCCCTCCATCTTCCGAAGTCTCCCACTGGACAGCTGGGGCATGATTCTCGCTGTGACCCTTTCCCTGGCGCTGGCGGGATTGTCAGCCCGGAACCTCCGACTGGGACGGATCTGGAAACCCGGCGGCATCCTCGAGTCTCTTGCAGTGCCATGCATCCTTCTGGCGGTGGCCTCCGCAATTCTTTTCTATCTTGCCATGATGGAGTGGCAATCGGTGCGCGCCATCGTCACCGGTGAAAAGGTGGAAGCCCGGTTCGGACCTGTGGAGGAGGCTGAGACAGCCTGGTTCCCGGCCAGAGGCACATATCATGAGGTGGTTTCCACCCGGCCGGGGTGGCACCAGATCATTGACTCAGGAAACAGAAAGGGCTGGGTTCAATCGGATGACATCCGGATAATCTCGCCGCCGGACAAGGCTCTTCGCTACGGCACCCTCCAGCCGGAATAACACGGATGGCCGCCCTGACCGATGCGCTTGATCGCAAATCCGCCGTTCAGTGAATGGAGTGGAGGACTCTCAGAGCCGCCCCGCACATGCCCGCCGTGTTGCCGAGCAACGCCTTGTGAATACTGACCTTTTGCGGACTGATCAGCGCTGATTCCTCTATGGCTTCAACAGTTCTGAGGCGATACCATTCATATTGATGGTCCATGACACCGCCTCCGAGAATGATGGTACCCGGGTGGAAGGTATGCAGATAGCACTGAATTCCGCGCTTCCATGCCAGCGCAACCCGATCCATAAACCGGAGGACCTCCTCGGATTTGGAGGAGAAGAGTTCAGCGGGCCCTGACAGGCCGGATTCATTGGCAAACCGGCTCAGGGCCGATCCGGAAGTCCATGATTCCAGTGACCCTCTGACACCGGAATAACAGGACGGACCATCCTCAAGCACAGGGATCAGTCCGAATTCCGGATGTTCACCATGGCTGCCCCGGAGTATGGCCCCATTCAGAATCACCGCCCCACCGATGCCGGTCCCGATCGTCAGCATCAATAAAGGCCCGTCAGTCCCCCCGGCACCGCTTCCGCAGCGGGCGGCCTCACCAAGAGCGGCCATGTCGGCATCATTTTCGAGAATGGCGGGAACACGATAGTGCGTCTGGAGAAAGTCGGTGACCGCCCAGCGCTCGAGCCCCGGCAGGGTGTAGGGGTTCTGGAATACACCGTTGGCTGGATCCAGTGGACCGGGGCCCCCCACTCCGATTCCCACGAGTTTTTCCACCGGTAAATCGGCGCCATCACACAGGCCATCGATCATCCGGCACAGACGTTTTTCCACCGATGAAGGCCCGGATGCCGAATCAGTGGGGCCGGTCCGATGAGAGATGAGATGCCCGGAGGAATCCACGAGTCCGACGGAAATCTTGGTTCCCCCAATGTCGATACCGACGGCCACCCGCCCGGATGATGATCCGGAATCAGCTGGCATAAGGAAGTGTATCCGCTGACGGTAGGATCATTCCCTGAATGGCATGAGTCTGGCGGCCCGCACAATACGGGCTGAAATCAGGCGGTGTCGCCCTTGAAACGGAAGGGTTCACCACCCACAAATCCGGAGCTCAGCACGGTCGGGCACACATACTTTTCGATGTGGTGAATGATCCGCCGGGTTCCTTCGAAATGGCTGACATAAGGCGCGCTCTGAGGATTGTACATGGTATCAGTCAGATCCCGGATGAGGTGGACGTTTTTTCCATTTCTGGCCATCTGGCGGAGTCCAAAAGGGCGGCCCAGCACGCACATGTTGGTGTGGACGCCAGTCAGGAGGACATTGGTGATGCCCTTCATTTCCATGATATTCCAGACTTCGACGCCATTGTCGGTGATGTAGTCGCGGGTGGAGTCGATAAAGATCTGCCCGACCTGTCGGGTCCATGGGGCATCCGGGTTTTTACCCATGTCGATGAGTTTCCGGCGCCAGACTGACTGTTCAACCGGATCGGAGTCACATCCGCCATCGGACTGGTCGATGGGGTAGTTTTTCTCCTCTTCCCCGCCGGGCATCCAGTGGCACCATTGGCCGATATCCTTCGGAACATTGGAGGCACGGGGAGCTGCCATGGCGCGCTCGCGGGCCGGATTCCCTTCATAAAATGGCATGCAGCTGCTGGGAGCGTGGATGATGGTGACTCCCTCTGCGCGGAGATAGCGGGTCAGGCTGTCGATGTGCGGGGCGAGCTCTCCGACACGCGTGACGGCATTCAGGCAGTGATGAAGGTCCCAGACATCACAGAGGATCAGCGCGGTCCGTTCCACATCGAGCCGCACGTCTTCATGAACCTCGACGAAATCAGCGCCCGGATTGCCGGGCATTCTCCTGCGATAGCGCCTGGTGATTTCAAACTGTGCGAAGGAAGGGGTGACGGCGGCCGAGGCTCGATACATGCCGCTGACGAGGGCGCCGGATGCCGCAAGCAACCCTCCGGTCCGGCGGATGAATTCGCGTCTGTGTGTCTTCATATTTCTTTTCCCGGTGATCGGATTGAGCATGAAACGGAGTCCGCCACAGGCTGGCTGTCCGGATCCGCATGATGTCCACAGTGTGCCTGTCCATGTCATGGATGGCAATGGCGGAGAGCGGCGGATTCAGCGATATGCAGGCTGCAGTGCGAAACTTTCGCGGCTGTCCTTTGGACATTCAGCCCGGTATGATCGATGGCTGAGTGGAAAACAGAGCGTTACCTATTTACGAAGTTGAGTCGCGGATCTGCTCCGCGCTTGAGAAATGCCCGAGGATGGTGCTCAGCGCACCGACCGGGTCCGGGAAAAGCACACAGGTGCCGCAGATACTCCTTGATAATGGACTGGCGGGAGACGGGCAGATAGTGATTCTTCAGCCACGGAGGCTGGCAACCAGGATGCTGGCCTCACGGGTCGCCTCGGAAAGGAACTGCCGGGCCGGCGGCGAGGTCGGCTATCAGATCCGCTTTGAAAACAAATGCGGCCCCGGGACGCGGATCCGGTTCATCACCGAGGCGATTCTCCTCCGTCAACTGGTTGAGGACAGGAAACTCAGCGGGGTCAGCATCCTCATTTTTGACGAGTTTCACGAGAGGCATGTGCACGGGGATATCGGTCTGGCAAGAGCGCTGCAGCTGCAGAGGGATCATCGGCCCGACCTGAAAATTGTGGTGATGTCGGCAACCCTCGATACCGACCGCCTCGTCGACTACCTGAAGCCGGCCACCATCGTGGAAAGCAAAGGCCGCACTTACCCCGTCACGACGGAATATTGGAAAAAAAGTGTCGGTCGTGACACGACACCCGTGTGGGAAGCGGCAAGGGAGGCATTTGAATCCTGGAAGGGGTCTGGCGGTGAAGGCGATGTGCTGGTCTTCATGCCCGGCAACTTCGAGATAGGCAGGACCATCCAGGCCATGCAGAACAGCCGGGCCGCCGATGATTATCTGATCCTGCCCCTGCATGGAGAACTTCCACCGGAACAGCAGGACCAGGCTGTCTCCCCGCAGGACCGTCCCAGAATCGTCGTTTCGACCAATGTCGCCGAAACCTCGCTGACCATAGACGGGATCAAGCTGGTCATTGACAGCGGTCTCGCCCGGATCGCGCACTACGACAACCACCGTGGCATCAATACCCTGCACATCCATCCAGTCAGCCAGGCATCCGCAGACCAGCGGACCGGCCGCGCCGGCAGAACCAGCGAGGGACACTGCATCCGACTCTGGACAGAACGGGACCATCAGCACCGTCCCACACACGAAAAACCGGAAATCCACCGCATTGAACTGTCGGAAACGCTGCTCACCCTGAAATGCACCGGCGTGGATGATCTCCGTGGATTTCCGTGGTTTGAATCCCCCATTCCAGCCAGCCTCGACAAGGCCCTGGAGCTGCTGCACGACCTTGGTGCCCTGAACAGAAAGGAGGAAGTCACAGCGACAGGCCGGCGGATGCAGGCATTCCCCACCCACCCGAGATATGCGCGACTGCTCCTGGCCGCCGATGAATTTGACTGCGTTTACCAGGCGGCTCTGATTGCCGCCCTGACTCAGGGGCGGGATATCCTGATGCCGGCCAGTGACCGAGGCACCCGCGAACGACGACAGGACATTCTCGGAGATTCAGCTGCATCGGATTTCCTGATCATGATGAGGGCATGGAAATTCGCCGAAAAATGCGGTTTCCAGACTCAGAAGTGCCGCAGCCTCGGTATCCACGCAGCCACCAGCAGACAGGTGCGGCCACTGTTTGATCAGTTCATGCGCATTGCCCGCGACCAGGGACTCAAAACCGATCCCCGGCCGATCCGCGATGAGAATCTCCAGCGGTGCCTCCTGATTGCCTTCAGCGACCGGCTCGCCCGACGGATCGACAGGGGGACACTCCGTTGCGAAATGGTTCACGGACGCCGTGGAGACCTTTCAAGAACCAGTGCCGTTCAGGATGCACCCCTGATTGTGGCTGCGGAAGTTGAGGAAATTGAAGGTCGTGACAAGCAGGTTCAGACCATCCTGTCCAGCGCCACCGCCATCGAGGAGGACTGGCTGATTCAGCACTTTCCGGAAGACTACGAGGAGCGCCATGAGGTGCGACTGGATCCGGAGACGCGGCGGGTGACCGGAATGAAAACCCGTTACTTCAGGGACCTGCTACTGGGAGCCAGCTCCGGTGGCGATGCGGATCCCGCAGCAGCAGCGACATTGCTGGCGGATCAGGTAATCCGCGGCAATGTGCAGATCAGAAAATGGGACCAGTCCGTTGAAACGTGGATCCAGCGGGTCAATCAGTTGAGCGGCAGCTGTCCGGATCTCGAAATTCCACTGATCGATGAGGAAGCACGCAGAGCGATCCTCACAGAGCTCTGCCATGGCGCCATGTCACTCAAGGAGGTCCGTGAGGCCGAGGTTCGGGAGACTGTCCGGCAATGGCTGAATCCCGCGCAGCAGGCCATGGTGGAGAAAATGGCCCCGGAACGCATCACACTCTCCAATGGCCGCAAAGTCCGGGTGGAATACCCCGACGGACAGGATCCCTTCATCGCCGCACGTATTCAGGACCTGCTGGGTATCAAATCGGTGCCGGAAATTTTCATGGGACGCAAAACCCTGATCATTCATATTCTGGCCCCGAACTTCCGTCCGGTGCAGGTCACGACAGACCTCGCCAGCTTCTGGAAGGACCACTACCCTGCCCGAAAAAAGGAACTGCAGAGGAAATATCCGAAGCACGCCTGGCCGGATGATCCACTGACAGCCAGACCGCCGGACCGCCAGGGCGGCGGAAAATCAGTGGATAAATGAGGTATGGTGTGGTGTGCCCTGATGAGCCCCGAAGGTGCCAGGCAAATCCTTGCCTGGCACCTTCGGGGCTGCACAACCCGGCAAAACACAAATGCAGAGCGGCCTGGACCGCCCTGCAAATTGTGTATCGCGAAACGACTTCGCAATACGGTGCTATGGATTGGGTGGATTAGAGAAAAGCGTTGTTATCCGTTGTGCCGGAGGGAGCCATGGCGGTCTGGATGGGGACAATGGTCAGAGTCACTGAACCATTGAGCTGAACCGGCTCTCCGACCACACCGGTTTTATCCGGACCGGCATCGACAACGGGCACCTGCATGCGGTTCGCCTCGTTGGCGGGATTCCATGGGACGCCGTTGATTCGGACGACCCCTTCCATGGCAATCCACTGCCCCCCGACGGAATGTCGGTCCGGACCGGCATCGACAAAGATCTGTGGAGCCGGGCGGAGATCGTTCTCGAGTATTTCAAGCTGGACTCCGGCGGGGTTACGAACCACGTAACCCGCACCGGAATCCACTTGAACAACCAACTTGCGATGAGATTCATGGACTGCGTCATCGATGACGAAGACCGGGATGCTCAGGACATTGTTATCCCGGGAAAAGCTGACAGTGGATGGAATCTGTCCGACATGCCTTCCCGTGACGGCATCACCGGACACTGAAAGGTGGACCGGGAGTTCTCCGGAGGACCCGCCCTCGCGGGTGAGAGTGATGTAGGGCAACTCGGATGATCCTTCATTGACCTGAGTATGGCTCAGGTTAATGGTGACAAGCGCCCCTGTGGCTGTTGAACGCGAGTCCCGCCCACCGGTTCCACTGTCATCAGACTGGCCCCAGCCGTCGCCGTTAATTCTGTCGGTCGAACCGGCAAGCAGCGGCATCTCGTCATCCCGAATCCACGCACTGGCCTCGGAAGCCTCGGAGATGGAGTAATATTCCCTGCCCTGGATTGCGATGCGTATCTCCTCTGTTCCCTCGGGGTCCTGGTCATCGATGGGGTAAACGTAAAGTTTAATATTGCTCTGACCGGCCGGAATGGTCACGGACTGGGGCACCGCCACATAGTCCTGCCCTGGTGTGGCTGAGCCTTCTGCAAGGAGGCCGACCGTGAGTGGACCGCTGGTAACCGCATTGCGGCTGATGAAGAAGACGGCCGGGATGCTGCCCTTTTCCCATGCTTCAGCTCTTGCCACCTGAATTGCTGTGACAGGCAGCTCCTCCGTCTCCTCCCCTGACTGGCCATCAACCCGGCGGACCTTGTAAAAGCGATACTGAAAAGTTCCTGCATCGGGATCCTCAAACACACCGGCGGCCGCGCCGTCGGGGATCTGGGCCGATCCGAGGAACTGCCAGCGTGTGGAATCCGTTGAAGCGTATATCCTGTATGTGCCTGGCACGCCATCAAACCGGACTTTCAGGGATCTGCCCGACTCCTGAACCACTGGAACGGAATCAAGAGACAGCTGCGATGGCTGTGCACAAACCTCCGGCGTTGTAAAAATAAAGCCGAGACCCGCTGAAGCCGCTCCGGCTAACAGCTGCCCCATCAGCTTTCCTTTTTTGAATTTCTTTCCACCAATACTCATAGCAGCTGCCGGAAAAGCAGCCGCAATACCACCTCAGCCAATATTTCCACTAAAATGAATCACGAATCGGCCGCATATCGTGTAACCCACTGGCATCGCCAAACCTTCGGGCTGGCAAAATCGCCCGGAAAAATGTGCAAGTGATACACGCCCCCCGCCCCCGCCTGCGCCGTGAGGGACCTCAATTGTAACAATTCATGACATATCGAGGACACCCGCGCCGAACCACTGGACACCCGCATTGCCCATGCAATGGCCGGACTGCAAATGCAATCTGTTCAGGCGCCAATACTGCTCATTTGAAAAATACCGGATCATTCACGTCCGAGTCCGGCCCGGCAACAATCTGAGACCCGCGACATACGCCCCGGCACACCCATCATCGAAATATATAAACATCTAAACAAGACTCACAACACAACCCATAGTATTATTCATTAAATGTGATCCTCCGGTTCATGGAAGCAGAAATAATAACTGGAATAACTGAATTGTATGACCGGATAATGATCATTGTCATCCATCAAGGGTGTCGTCATGATGGATATTTATGTTGATTCCGTAGTGAAAATGGAGATTATTGAGGGCATGAAGTTCTGCAGGCCATTATGAATATCCTGGATGAAAATGTGATTGAGAAATTCAATGACAGTTTTGAGCGATGCAATTCTGATTCTCAGTTCTATGATTTATTTTTTATCAGGTTCATGGATTCATCGGAGGAGATCAGGGGTATATTTGCCAACTCTGAGATTGGCCGGATCAAGAAGATGATGAAGGATGCGCTGTTTTACAAGATGCTGGCGTCAGGGGGAGCGCTGCACGCGATAGAGAAACTGGAGAAGCTGGCACATTTTCACAAGGATCTCGGCATTGAGCGGAGGCATCATGACCATTGGCTGGATGTATTGATGGGTGTGGTTGAGGAGGTGGATCCTCGGTATTCCGCGGAGGTCGACCATGCGTGGAGAGAAGTTCTTGGCATCGGCCTGCAAATCATGAAGGCTCCACTGCCTGCATCCGGCCATGAGAATTCAGAATAGAATGAATGAATTAAAAGGGTGAGTCCGGCAGTTCTTTACAGGATTGCAGGATACCGCCTGATTCCTCCAACAACATCATGTTGCTGAAATGCCCTTTCTTGAAAGCTTTGTACTGGTCGGGGAAGGATCGTTTGGGAATCACGATGTCTTTGATGGCCCCCTGGTGGCAGGCGGTGACTTCCATCTGGTATTTGAGGCGGTGAGGACGTCCGAGGAAACGGCACAGGGACGGATCATTGAGAGCCGGTTTTCTGCGGTCCATGCAGAGGAAACTGACGGGGAGGCTGCGGAGATCGACGCCCATTATTTCAGCGAAGGCGGCCCAGAACGGGTCCTGAAAGACTTCGACAGGCGGCTGGGCAAACTGATGACACCAGTCATCCCAGCGGTCTGCTGCCTGCATGGGGCAGGCAAAAATACCTGGACAGGGTGCCCAGGGGAAGAGTTGTCCAAGGAAATGCCTGTGCACCTGAAGAAGTGCACGGGATGGGCCATAGGCCCCGGGTTCCACCCAGATAAAGCCCTCGGCCCTGGTTTCCAGTAGCTGGATGAGTGACTGGAATTGATCCGGGCTGAGTTCAGTCGCCACATGGCTGATGAGGAAGAAGGCCTTCTGCGGGGGCGTTCCGATATGAACCGTGAGGTCGGGGCCGTCCTTTTCAAGGCGCGAGCGTGAATACTGCATCGCCGCCATGGAGCGGTCATGGAGATAGAAATCCCGGACCGGGAGGTTCTCACCGGTGGCCCCGGCAAGAGCCGTGAGAAATGACCGGCCGGCTATGCCGGTGCCGCATCCCCAGTCACAAACCGCGACGCCTTCAGGAAGTGTCCACCGGGCACGGAGCACTTCAGCCATGACAAAGTCCCATTTCCACCCGATGCGCTGCGCAAAGGTGGCGTCATAGGAGTCGAGCGTCCCGTCGACCAGCCAGTAATCTCCCTCCCCCCGGGCATTGCCGAGGAAATATTCCCGCAGTTCAAGAAGCCTGTCCCAGTTGACCGTTTCGGACATGGGTGAATTTTCCGGTCCGGTGCAGGCGCTTGTAAATAACAAACAGGCCTCTGATACCGGGTCCCGGGTCCCGGGTCACCGCAGCTGTCTCCATCCCGTCCCAGCCCATGGGCCACTATTCGCGGATCGGAATTTTCCGCGGAACTGGAATAGCTCTTGAAAACGTCTTCTGTTTGCTGCCATTCATTGGAGCGAAGTGAAACTGGGAATGGCGCAGATTCAGATTGAGCCGGGCAATCCATCGGGGAATCTCGGGAGAATTGCCGCTGCCTGCGGCAGGCTCAGGTCACTGGGTGCGGACTGGGTGCTTTTTCCCGAATGTTCGGACACCGGCTGGGGGGATGACTCCTGTCTGGAGCACGCCGACGTCGTGCCGGGCGGACGATTCTACTCCGCTTTGAGGCATCTGGCGATGGAGCACCATCTTTTCCTGACCTGCGGTCTGACCCGCAGATCCGGACGCGATATCTTCAATTCCGCGGTGACGATCGACGCCCATGGAAACCTGCTTCACCTGCACGACAAGATTCACGAGTTGGATTTCGTCCACCACCTCTATGCCCAGGGCGGATCACTGGCCACTTTTGCCACACCTTTCGGGCGCGCCGGAGTGATGATCTGCGCGGACGGATTTGCGGGCGGTTCGACTATTTCCACAGCGCTGGGTTATATGGGTGTCGATTTTATCCTTTCTCCCTGTGCGTGGGCGGTGCCGCCCGACCATGACAACCGGCATTCACCATACGGGAAACTCTGGGAGGACTCTTACGGCGCTGCCGCAGTAAAATTCGGTATTTTCATTGCCGGAGTAAGCGGAACCGGTGTCATCCGCTCGGGAGAGTGGCGGGATCACCGCTGCATTGGCTGTTCGATGCTGACCGGTCCGGCCGGAGAGGTGATCTACAAGGCCCCGTATGGCGGGGACAGTGAGGATATTTCGGTTCACCGACTGCGGATAGTCAGGCGGACGGCTCGGGGGACACAGTGGGATGAGGACGGGAATCGCGGATTGTGAAGCCGGGTCTTATGGACGGTCGGTGCGTATCGATGCGGCGGGGGTCATGAGGGGCTGCTGAATCAGGCCATTCCGGTCAACAGCCGGGCCATTGGCGGAGGGCGGCGGCACCACCACGCCGTTTCTCACCCTGGGTTTTCTCAATTCGTCGTTTATTATCCGTGGATTGCCGTTGAAACCGGCATTCCGTGGGCCCGGATTATCCAGCGGGGTGACGGTATGGATAACCTGAGGAATACCGAAGCCCCACAGTCCGTTATACACCTCGCGATTATCAACGATCGTGGTGCTGTTGTTGGTTGGGACCTCACGGATGACTTCTTTTTCGATGATGTTTGTGGTGACGGTGGTGAAGAAACTCCGGAATCTTTCGGGCAGACGAACCACCGGTTCCTGAACAATGCGGGGATTTCCTTTGGAATCCGTCGTCTGTCTCGCTCTTGTGAACATCAGATCGGCGTCCCCCAGATAGCTGGTGCCAAGATAGGCCCGGACATTGAAAGTGCCGCCTTTTTCGGGACCGCGGATGGCGGGATCCTCCGGGGCTTCAGTCAGTTCCAGGCTTGAAATGCGGCTTTCCAGTTCAACCACCAGCTCAGTCTGATCGCGAAGGTCGGTTTCCAGTTCCCTGTTTTTCTGCCGGTAGTCCTGCAAACGCCCTTCAGCTGCCCGGATCTGCGATTGGTAAAGATCGTGTGCCGCCCTGAAATGATACCGGTCGTTGATGAACCACCCGGCTCCGAAACCAAGACCGCAGACAAGTGCAGCCCCAAGAAAAATCGTCAAACCTCTAAGCATAAACCAACTCCAATCCTCAGAACAATAGTCCTCTGCGCGTCCTGTTTGTCAATTGTCAATGGTCAATGAACACCACACGCCACCGGA
>JAUIAG010000428.1 GCA_030425355.1 Verrucomicrobiia bacterium | reverse complement strand
GCTCCGTTGGCATTATGTGCAATGACAATGATTTCGCGAACCGGGTCCACGGCCATCTGTGGATGACGATGACTGAATGGTTCGTTGCCAAGCGCTTCAAAATATGGAGCCTGGGATCGGGAGGGGGAGAATGAGAGATCTTCATTCAAATTTACATAAATCAGGTCCCCGCCATCGGATCCGTTTCCATAATCGAATGCGACGATGATTTCACCGGTGAATGGATTCTCGATGGCAGACGGGTGACCGGCACGGTTGCCTTCGAGCCTCAGTTCACCGACAATCTGCTGAGGGCCGCTCAAGAGGCTTCCGTCTGCATCGGGTTCAGTCTGTATGGCAGTGAGGGTAATTCTATTCTGGTTGCCGGCGTCTCCAATGGGTGTATCGACATTGGTATTGAAGAGGAATACATCGGCCATCGGCAGGTAGCTTACATCCGGATCATCCTCATCATTGGCTGGAACGAGGGTGTCGACGCGGTTTACCGGATTGGAAAGAAGCTGGCCGTCACCGCTGTAAATAAAGGCGGACACAGCCTCACCCTCATCGGGCACCTGGTATTCTGCCACCACCATGAAATTCCCGTTCCGTGAGCTGACAGCAAGGCCAACGTCCTGATAGCTGATGGTGCTTTCAACATCATGAGCTATGATGCGGTCGACATCAGGCAGTCCCTGCGCGACACTTTCAGCCGGGTTAACCGTCACAATAACCGGGATATTTGCGGCATTGTCCCCGAACTGCTGTGCCGTCGCAACAACCACATACTGCCCCGTGACCGGGTTATACTTGACGTCGTTTTTGGATATTTCGCCGTGTGGATTTCCCAGAATAATGAAAGGTTCGCCGATACCTGCTCCCGTGAGAGTATTGATCCGGTATCCCAGAAGCACACCGACATTTTCATTCCCGGTCACCGGATCAAAAAGGAACCCCAGGTCGTTGAAGGGATCCATGAAGTTGTATGAGTTGAATATTGTAATGACAAGGGCTTCGGGGGAATCGGTATTCACGCCTATATTCGATTCCACCTGAATCAGCTGGCTCGTCGGATCAAATGGATCCATCAACCACGTATAACCGAATGGAACACCGGGAATCAGTCGGGGCGCATCCATCGGAGCCGGATGGATCGGGTTTTCAAAGTCAATCCATGCAAAATAGAAGTCGCTGTCCACAGCCTCCACCCCATCGGGAGAAAGCTGGTTCGATTCTATGACGAAAACTGATTCCTCATCGGAATATTCATAGCAGAGAAATGCATGGCTGGCCAGGACGGCTAAGCCGCCGTCAGTTTTCTCACCGGCATTGGAAAGAATGATCATTCCGTCCATTCCGGTCCTGCCGGGGATGGAAAGTTCATAGCGACCTGCTTCAGTGCGGGCAACCGTGAAATCTCCGGCGCTGTTGATGGAATTCCCGTCTGATCCGCGCACGTGTCCACCGACAAGTCCCGGAGTCTCGTAGGGAAGATAAAGAAAAGTGAATTCGGAGGACTCGCGGGGATTGAGAGCACTGTCATCGGAAGTGGTCCGGTCGTCCCGGATCGTGACATACCATGCATCACCAGTTGGAACTGCTCCGGCAATTTTTGTATTGGATGAATCATGAGCCGGGGCCACAAAAAGCATACCGTCGTTCAGCGAATCCACTCCGGGGAGCTCAATGCGTGACAGTCCTTCGTCAAAGAAGAAGTTGTCATCTGCATCCACCCATTTGATCAGGAACGGGTTGACGCCATAACCGATGGAACCGCCATTTTCCTGATTTTCAAAAATGACAACTCCGTCTTCGCCCGGCTCTTCTGAACTGACATGCGCGCCAGTCCAGCCTTCCGAATAAGGGAAATGTACCACGGAGACATCAAAACTGGCTTCATCCACCGGCCCCACCATTCCCATGACCAAGTCCTGGGAGAAATTGCCATTTCCCCAGACACCGTCGACAGGACTGTAACCGAATCCACTCCGGAATCCATGAGTGAAGTAGGCCACACCGTATTGAGTTCCGACAGGCTGGCCATTGGCTGTATCCTGATTGTCAAAACCATTGGCACGCACCGTAGCCAGCGTTACCCCGTGACGTCTGTCTATGGTCCACGCATAAGTCGTCGGGCCATCATTCGGTGCCCACTCCTGGAAAGGGACGGCCGGAGGAATGGCGTCGGGGCTGAATGGACCTACGTTGAAGGCGATATCACCTTCATTGTGTCTGGATTCGGTCCATTGAACAGGCCCGAAAGCCGGGAATGTGACACTGAGATTGTTGGATTTATCCCCTCCAAGAACGCTCCCGGGTTCCACCCGGATATCGACAAGTGAAGCCGTCAGCCGTCCGGGATAAACACCCGGGGCTTCAAATGCGTTTCCATTGGAATCCAGGCCCCCCGGGACCTGCGGAGCTACCTGGCCGGATGCCATGAGATTGACAGATGCGATGAAACAGGCGAGCCATGATCTCCATCGTCCGATCTGAGCGACAATAAACTTTTCCATATGATATGAGTGAACCGATATGTGGATTACCCTTTTCATGCACCACCCGCTCCAGAGCTGTCTCTGACGGTTGATGCCGGGCATCACACCGGACCATTTGCAGCTTTCGGATAGTTGAAGTCCACTTCGATCATCACGGCATCCAAGTCTTTGCCTCCCCGATACATTCAACGGAAAAAATAAACAAAATTGTCACTTGCCGCATGGACTGATTCCGGTGCGGCAGAAGGCTACAGGCCAACATCTTTCTTGCCGACTTCAGATAAACAATGTGGAATAGGAAGATGATTTTGCGGGATTTATTTCAGCGCGGGATAGTCACGGCGCTGACCGGCGCTCTGATTGGAGCTGTTTCAGTGACAGGATCAGCTGTGGAATACGGGGAAATTCTGTGCCTGCACGGCCACCGCCATGCGTTCCGGTCCATGGCGGCGGGCGAACCTGGAGACCCCGGTTACCGCAAGTACGCCCCGGATCGCCGTGCCGACTACATCCAGCTGACACTTGACGTCACCCCCGATT
>JAUIAG010000062.1 GCA_030425355.1 Verrucomicrobiia bacterium | reverse complement strand
ATGGCGATACCAAACCCAGATCAGGCTTCAGACTGACTTCACGCGACGAGGCTCTGAACAGTGGCGATTACGGGGAGAACTTCGTGGAAGGCAGCGGACTTCAGAGTCCGTTTCTTCATTTTGCCGCACACGCAGTTGAGGACTGGGAGATGCCGCCTCCCGGCGAAGGCGATGCAATGACCCGCGATGAACTGGCACTGGTCAGAGCATGGATCGATCAGGGAATTGAATGGCCTGAATCCTCAGCAGCCACGGTGGTGACCACAACCGGCACTCTCTCCGGCAGGGTCTGGTCAGTCGACGGCAATCGCAATCAGTTCCGTCAACTGCATGGCTTCCGCGAGGATGACTCAGTCGGACTCTCGGCATTCAGCCTGAGGCACCCGACCCCGGAGGGCGGACTCTGGACTTTGGATGGCTCTGTCTGGACTCATCCGGAGGAATACCGGATCGCAGTGGGATATGACGCTCCCGAAGGGGCATGGTTCCGAACGCAGGCCGAACAATGGCTGAGTTTCGATTCCACCACCGGCGGATACGCGCCCGATTTCACCATCCCGTCATTCACTGTTCCCGGCCGCTTTGAAAGAACCCACAACCTTTTCACTTTGGAAGGCGGCATCAGGCAGGACAGCGGACCGAATGTCTACGTCGGATATGAATATCAGTCCGTGAACGGGAATAAGGCATCACTCGCCTTTGGCCCGGCAGCCGAGACACTCAATGGAGCCTACACCCAAAGGGCTCTCAGACCATCCGTCAGGAACCAGGAAAACAGCCGCCACGAGCTGACTCTCAGAATTGATTCCGGTGAGAGCGAAAAGCTCTACTGGGACGATGAAGCCCGCATTGAATGGGTCGAGGTGGATGAAGCGACCGCGGAGTCCGGATCCTTCACACCTGGCGCCAATGCCGCAGAACAGCGGGTCGACCGCCGCAATACATGGGATTCACTTCGCGGCTCAAATTCCATCCGCCTCGAGAAAAACCTCCCCCGGCGATGGCTGCTTTCCGCCGGTCATTCATTCTCGCTCATGGAAGGGCAGTCTGTCTTCACCGAAAACACAGTGATCCTCAATGGGAACATGGCTTTCCAGGGACCGCTGGGACAGGGCATGGTCCTCAACCAGCATTCACAAATGGGCAATCTCAACCTGCATGGGGGCCAGTGGGAGAACGGCCTCTCCTTCACCGCCGGGCTTCAGTTTGACTGGCTGACTCAGGACGGAAGCGGCCTGGTCGTCCCCTTCCCCGGCGCCGCGCCTCAGAGCCTTGATTCGGGCTGGGACCAGACACGGTTCACTGAATCGCTGTCTCTCAGCTACAAGGGACTGAAGAAGCAGGTCTTCTACGCCGATCTCCGATTCCAACAGATGGGCTATGACCAGTCGGAATTCCTTGAAACCCAGGTCCACCGACTGACTGAGGCCACTCATCACCGCCGGCAGTATACCACCGGATGGAGGTATCGCCCGAATGCAAAAACCGGTCTCCATCTCAGAGCCCGATTCACCGAAAATGAGACCGACTACGATCACCCCATCGATCAGAAATTCAGCCAGCCCGGAAATGGCTACTCGGCCTTCCTCAGAGAACGGGACCTCGATACGCTCGATCTGGAAGCTCGGGTCTCCCTGAAGCCACACAGCGGCTGGCACATTGAGTCCCACTATCAGTGGAGCACCACGGATTTTTCTCTCTCCACCGATCCGGCAGTGGACTTTGCAGGCAACTCAATCACACCCGGAGGGCGGATCGACGCCGCCTCCTATGACCAGCATTCCGCCGGAAGCAGCATCTCCTGGTCTCCATCTCCCAGACTCAATGGATTGATCCACGGTTCAGTCACCCACTGGGACATGAACGCATGGGCAAACGCCTTCCCGGGAGTCACTCCCTACAGGGGATGGACATGGTGGACCGGTACACGCTGGAACTACGTCCTCAATTCGAGAACCGATCTCTCCGCGTGGTATAATTTTTCAGCCGCCCTCTTCGATGACGGCACATCGGGATTCGCCTTCCAGGAAGGCCTCGACTATTCATGGCGACAGGCCGGTGTCGGTCTGCGCCACCGCATCAATCCGCAGGTGCAGACATTTGCTGAATATGCCCTGTCCATCTGGGACCAGCCGTCGCTGGGAGGGGCTCAGGATTTCGAAGCCCATGGAGTCTTCGTCGGTCTTAACTGGCAACTCCAGGTCAGCGGCTCAAACGGGGACAGCACCCGGGATGACGAACGATAAAATCACGGGCATCACATGATGGCGCTGTACCACCGATGCCCCGCCTCCACCCCGAACTCCACTCACGCCATAAACTGAAAAAAGGAGGTCTCCCGCATGACGGAAGGCCTCCTCAATGAATTAAAAATGATGGATGGTCGGGAACTGAAATCCCGGATCAGAATCCCGCCGCAAGCGCCGCCCGCGCTTCCTTTCTGGCAAAGAAGTCGACCTTGCCCGTCCTGACATCGTAGAGGGCACCAACCAGGAGAATTTTCCCCTCATCAACCAGACGCCGGAGCGTGGGACTCTGGGTATACACAGTTTCCATGGTGTTGCGGACGTTTATCAGGGCCACATTATCCACAAACGATTCATTTTCAGCGGTTCGGTTTTCGCGGGTTTCCTTCTCATCTTCAATCGCCTGATGAATGACCTCGGTGATCGAGTCGAGATTCTCGCAACCAGTTGCCTCATAGGCCGTCTTGCCCTGGCAGGCAAGATCGACGCTCGCCCTCACAGCCCCGCATCGGGTGTGTCCCAGAATGACCAGCAACTTGGCTCCCGCCACGGCACAGCCATACTCCAGACTGCCCAGGGCCTTGTTGAAGGCAATATTTCCCGCCACCCGCACACTGAAAAGGTCTCCAATACCAAGGTCAAACAGCATCTCCGTTGCGACACGGGAATCCATGCAGGCCAGAGTCACAGCCAACGGATACTGAGCCTGCGATGTCGCGTCGACCTGACGGACCAGATCACGGTGAATGCGCTCACCGCGGATAAATCTTTCATTGCCATCCTGGAGGATTTTCAATGCCTGCTCAGGGGAAATCTGCTTCTGCACCTCTCTGGTGGAAACATCGATGTAATGAATGCGGTCATCGAGCTTATACCGGTCCTTGAAGCCGATCAGACTGACCGACAACTGGTGAGCCGGGGCGGTTTCCTGCTCGAAGTCAGAAATAAGATCGAGGATGTCAGGGTCGATGTAGTCGGTGTTTCTGGCGTCCAGAACCAGCTGTGAACCGTGCGGAATCTCATGAAGGGTCTCCATGAGGACGGCCCGGTTCAGGAAGCTCACCTGATTGGCCAGCTCAATCCTGTAGACATCTCCGCCGACATGCTTCTCAACGGTGGTCTTCACCGGACGCCGGAGATTGCTTCGAAGAATGAAAAAGACCGCCAGCGCCATGCCGATCAGAATTCCAACCAGGAGGTCTGTCAGCACGATGGCCACGATCGTCAGAACAAACGGCGCAAACTGATTGTGACCCTCCTTCCACATCTGCTTGAAAAGCTTCGGACTGGCCAGCTTGAAGCCGGTCACCATCAGGATCGCTGCCAGCGTGGCAAGCGGGATCATGTTCAGGATTACAGGAAAGAAAACCACCGTGGTGAACAGAAAGACACCATGGATGAAACAGGCCATCCGGGTCTGTCCGCCTGAGGCGATGTTCACCGAACTGCGGACTATCACGGAAGTCAGGGGCAGACCTCCGAAGAGACCTGAGACAATATTGCCCGATCCCTGCGCCACCAGTTCACGGTTGGGCGGGGACACTCTTTTCTTCGGGTCGATCTTGTCCACCGCCTCGAGATTGAGCAGTGTTTCCAGAGTCGCCACAATAGCTATGGTGACGGCCCCCATGAAAACCGGACCGCTCAGCATCGCGGAAAAATCCGGCCTCGGCAGCGATTTGACCAGATTTCCCCATCCACCGCTGGCGGGCACCTGCACCAGATGACTCGGGCCAATGTTGAGAAGCTCTCCCATCGGCCTGAGCAGGTAGGCAACCGCAGTTCCGGCCACAACAACCACCAACGCCCCGGGCACCGGCAGCTTCTTGAGGAAGGAAACACGATCCCAGACGATCAATAGAGCAAGTGAAACCATCCCCACAATGGTCGCCCCGGGGTGAATGTCGAACATGGTTGCCAGAAGCTCGGAAAAGGTGTTCTCGCCGTCCTGCTGCTGAAATGACATGTCCCCGACCCAGTCCGGATCATGCCCGAAAAGGTGCGGAATCTGCTTAAGAATCAGAATGATGCCGATCGCGGAAAGCAGCCCCTTGATCACACTGGACGGGAAAAATGCGGCGAGTGATCCGGCCCGCATGATCCCAAGCCCAAGCTGGAGGACCCCGGCCAGAATCACAGCACAAAGAAACGCCTCAAAAGATCCAAGTTTGTCAATCTGGGCAAAAACTATCGCCGTCAACCCCGCGGCTGGACCGCTCACACTGGTGTGCGACCCGCTTATCCACGACACCAGCAGCCCCCCAACAACCCCCGCGATAATCCCGCTGAGTAATGGCGCGTTGGATGCCAGTGCAATCCCCAGACACAATGGCAATGCCACCAGAAACACCACTAGTCCGGATGAAAAATCCCGGAAAAAACTCTTTTTATAATCCTCAATGGTCAGCTTGGCAGTATCCATACGCTTATTCTGGTTAGTCATTTTCGTCTGTTCGCCACTCCCGCTGCAACGATGCCCTCAAAAACACCGGGTGGATGGATCCGGATAAACCTGGTCCAGGACTCTGAACCTCATGATCGCGGGACTTGTTGCTCCAGCGATCCGCCACCCGGCACAGGCACTTCTCTCAAGGGGATTCAGACTCTGAGTAAAATACGGATAAATCGAAAAATTTTCACTTATTTTTCGAAGCGTCTAACTTGTGTCTCAGTAATCCCTGACCTACCATGGTCAGAATTATCAGCAAAATTGACGTTTTAATCATAATATCAGGCTTCAGATAAGGCGAACTTATTTCATGTATTAGAAAAAATCGGTCTGTAGAGCTTTGCGATCAGGCGTGACACCTGATGAGTGATACCGCTTGATGGACAAAGAGACCTGCTCAAAGATGGAACTCATGGAAATCAGGTCAGCGACGCAGGAGGAATTCCGGACTGCAGTGGATTGGGCTGCTGCCGAGGGATGGAATCCGGGACTCAATGACACGGAGTGCTATTTCGCCGCTGATCCCGAGGGGTTCTTTCTCGGCCGGGTGAATGGGGTTGTCATGGCCGGTATTTCAGCTGTCAGGTATGAGGGAGGGTTCGGCTTCATCGGCTTCTTTATTGTGAAGAAAGATTATCGGGGACGTGGATTCGGAAAGCACATGTGGGCGCATGCCATGCGATGGCTCGGCGACTGCCATAACATTGGTCTTGACGGGGTGCCGGAGCAGCAGGAGAACTATCGCCGTTCCGGATTTCATCATGCATATGAAAATGTCCGTCACGAACTGAGGGTGAATGTGAATACACCAGGCACCTGTGGGAAGGAAAAATTGGGCCACAAAACCGGAAGGGTTCCACGGCCAATATCCGACTGGGACCTTAATGAGGTGTTATCCTATGATTCTCAGTTTTTTCCGGCGCCGAGGACGGCATTTCAGAGAAAGTGGTTCACCCAGACGGGAGGGACCGGCTGCGCAACTGAAGACAATCAGGGTATCACCGGACTTGGCTATGTCCGCCCTTGTAGAAGCGGCATGAAAATCGGGCCGCTTCATGCAGACAGTCCCGGGATTGCTGAAGCCATACTGGATTACCTGCTGCGTGAGTCGCACAGGATGAACGCACCCGCACTATACCTGGACATCCCGCGGGTGAATCCTCATGCGCTTGCCATGGCGCGTAAATACGGAATGGTTCCGGTATTTGAAACGGCAAGAATGTATACATCCATGATTCCACCGCTTCAGAACAGAAGAATCTATGGAGTCACTTCATTCGAGATCGGCTGAATCATGACGCACTTTCCGGCGATGCCTCGTCGGAGTCAGCCCCGCCACCGCCATGATGACGATGAGACAGGTCACCGGAGCCGGATCCGTGGTCATCCACAGAAGGTTCGGATTCCATGGAAAGAAACAGGTCTTCGTCAATATCGAGCTCCGACTGTACTGTCTGTGCGGCCAGTTCGACACTGAACCGGTGAGATTCATCAACCGGGCCCTCCACCGGACCGGTGAAATCTGGTTCGGTCATCTGCATCCAGTTTCCATCATTTGCCGGTAACAGCACGCTGATATCCTGGCAGGTCTGGCGAATAAGCTGCAGTTGCTCCGTGTTCAAGGTCCTGGTTCCGGCCAGAACCGTCAGGATCCCGCTCCTGTCGGGAAGCCCGAAAAGAAATATTTTCAGGTTGTTGGACTGATGCGTCAGCGACGGCATGCCGCCATCTCCCAGAAGCATATGAATCTGCTCCGCTGAGCTGTATATACCCCAGATCAGCACTCCCAGTGTTGTCACATCCTCACAGGGAATCTTTCCGGATGACGCAACCATCATTCCAGAGGAATTGACAACGAAAGATCCATCGACCCAGCTTTCCGCGGTCAGCTGCTGGACGATGCGCATTATATCACTGTCGTTGTCATACGGCATGGCCGTCTTAATTCAAATTTGGGGTTGAGCCCTGACTATCCCGAGAAACGGGATGCCGGAAATCAGGTTGAGGAAGTGGATTGTCCCGGCTTCGAGGCAGCCGGGCGGGACGATGAATTCACAGTTCCTGACGAGGCGCTGTTCGCCGGCCGGGATGACTGTCCCTGGTTGAGGAATTTCTTGAGAAGGATCTTCGAAATTGCATTCAGAGTCGGGAAAACCCCCTTCCCGGCCCCTGCACAGGCCTCAAAATAGGGCCGCTTTTCCTTGTTCAGGAGGTATTCCAGATAATCAATCGGCGCAGCGTTCTTCACATCACGTTTGTTATACTGAATGACTACTGGAACATTTTTTGGATCAATCCGGATCTCTTCAAGGTTCTGATAAAGATTTTTCAGACTTTCTATATTAGCATTGAGACGATCGTAGGCACTGTCAGCGACAAATACAACGCCGTCCACACCCCGAAGAACAAGCTGACGTGTGGTGTTGTATATAACCTGCCCGGGCACTGTATACAGCTGGAAGCGCGCCTCGTAACCATTGACCTTGACGGTCTGTAGCGGAAGAAAATCGAAGAACAGGGTTCTGTCAGTGCTGGTTGCCAGGGTCACAAGGTCACTTTTTTCCTTGTCTGTCTTGGCTTTGACCGACTCATGAACTCGCACCAGATTTGTGGTCTTCCCCGAAAGCGCCGGACCATAGTATACGATCTTTAGCTGGAGCTGCTTTGTTGTTCGATTCAGATACGCCATATTAATTAAGCTTTCTGGAGAGGTAGCTTGTAATAAACTTCAACTGCCGTATTGGAGCATCTGCGCCCTCCGCAAATGCCATCAAATAAAGACCGGATGCATGAAATATATGTACCAGATCATCTCCAAACTGCAGGGCGACGGAATCGGGCAGATCCTCTGCCTCACCACCGCAAATCGAAGCCGCCTGTCTGAAGAATTCAGGGACCTTCTCACCAATTAAGCTGAGATCGGATCTGTCATCGCTGACCTTGGCTCCAACCAGCATGCCGTCCTCAAAGGAAACAATAACCCCCGCTATGCCTTCCAGCATCGCCGTCTTCTGGATAATTTCGTCGGTTGCCCAGAATTGCTTATCCGGCTGCAGGAAGAGTCGTGACAATTGCGCTGTCATGGAATCCAGTCCACCGGAGGCGGATACTGCTGCGCTTCCTGAAGCCAGTCCCTTGAGAAGTTCGCTGTTGAGAGCCTTGCGTGATGACCGTCCTTCGGTCCCGGATGCTGCCAACTCCTCTGAAGCTGTATCGACCGCTGCTCCCGACTCCTGTAGTGCTGATTCGATACTGGATGACTCACCCTGACCTGGCTGGAGAATGTCGGCATCCGATGTAAAAAATCCTGAAGCAAGTTCTTCCTCTGCAAGGCTCTTTTCATCGTCATGGGGGAACTCTGGAGCAGATGAGATTTTGCCCGCCGGTTTTGACGGCTCAACGCTGGCACCGTAAGCGGAGAACTCGTCATCGCTGTCGCCAAGGAGCGAATCGCCTTCGAGCTCGTCATCTCCGAAATCGATGAGAGTCCTGGTGAGGGCAGGTTTATCTTCACAGGCAGGTCCGGCATCTGTTTCCGAAGTCGTTGTTTCACCGGCCTGTTCTTCCACGGACAATGCGTCGTGTTCCTCGTCATGACGTTCGGCATCAAAGCCGAAGTTGTCGACAAAACCCGGCTCATGTCCGGGTTCAGATTCAGCGGACAGCCCCATACCGGTCAGGGATTCAGCCATATCCAGTGAAGACCCGGACTCACCCGGGGCTTCCGGTCCGCCGCCACCGAGCCGAACCCCCAGAAGGCAGCTGTCTTCACTGATTGAATCCAGTTCCGCATCCGAATCGGGTGAATCGAATGCCACTGCACCAAAGTCATCGTCAGACTCTGCAGCTGCGGATTGAGTTCCGGCCACGGCTTCACCGGTATCGGATCCAGCCACAGCATTCCCGCTCTCAGTATCAAATGGAGACGGATCCAGTAGCGAGAATCCTTTTTCATCCGAAGCGGATGACTCCTCTTCGAAGGAATCAGGGAAAGGATCGAAATCAGTGTCGTTTTGAGCTGCTTCGCTGCTTTCTGCTGAGACCTCCTCGACTTCTGAAGCGTCTTCACCAGCTCCGGTATTCCCGCTTTGGTCGGCATCCGCCACATCGTCGTAGTCCTGTGCAGGAGAAAATATATCGTCAATTGTGTCTTCCGCTGCCTCCTCGTCGTATGCCGTGGATTGATTGAAGTCCTCACCATCGCCGGATTCCTCCTTGAAAATATCCTCCATGTCCTCGACAGCATCCCCGGCTGTAATCTCCTCGTCGACATCGGTGTGTGATTCAGGGGCTTCCGACTCATCCACAAATGAATGATCCGCGTGCACGTCCTCAACGGATTGGTCTTCAAGCGGAATGGTGAGCTCATTTTCCACTGACTCGTCAGCTTCGGCATCGATACTGATGTCGATCGACTCCTCGGCGTTTTCATTCCCGGACATCAGATCAGGGAGATCATTGGCGGCCCCAGCAATAGATGCATCGTTTCCAATCTCCATGGAGAGATCCAGATCATCGATACTGATGCTGTCACTCTCACCTGCATCTGCGGAGTTCCGTGCCTTCCACTCGTTGAACCGGGGAATGAACAACTCCATCGGAAGGCTTATTTTTTCAGCAAACTCGTAGTCTGTCATCGGCGGTGCCGGAACCAGCCATGCCCACAAATCTCTCCAGGAAGCAGAGGCATCGGCATTTTCATAAAATGCCCGGGCGACTTCGGCCGGTATGTGGAGTTCTGTCTCGAGACCATCGGGAAGATTCTGTAATTGATCCAGACACTGCCTTGTGAAGACGGTTGAGATTTCCCGCAGACTGAAAACCATGGACTCTGCTTCCCCATCGGCTGGGGGATTCACAGAAACAGGAGATGACTCATTGCCGGTATCACTCAGACTGATAGCCTGCATGGAGATGCTTCCTTCGTCGCAGCTTTTTTCCGCAGAGTTTTCCTCCTTCGGTATATTCAGATCGGGAACATCCACAGATCTCGGTGCCTCACCGTTCAACTGTCGCTGAGTCTCCTCAACATCCAGGTCGACCCGCTTGTGGTCCAGTGAGGTGTCATCCCGGAACAGATGCTTGGGTGCCATCTTTTTCAATGTCCCGAAGCTGATAGACAAATCGCCCTTCTGGAGTTTCCGCGAAAGGAGGGCTGCCGGGAGCTTGACTCGCGTGCCCGCTGAAATATCCCGTTCCACCTGCGCCCTCATTGCATCCGGCAGCTGACTCACGATAAACCTCAGGTCGTATTCAATCAGCCTTCCTGTCGAAAGAAATGGATTTGCCTTCTGCTCAGAGTCACCAGCTGAAGCTGACTCAACCACTATGCGGTCCGGAATCCGATCTCCCTCATCACCTTGGTTACCGGACATAGTCCCACGTCTCTTGAAGATATTTTTAAAACCTGCCAACATAGGTTGATTAATAAATGGTTGTATCCGTTTGCGGAGCACTTCTGTGGCTCACTCTGAAAATCGTCGAACCGCCAAATTGCTTTAGCCTCAATCAGATAGGTATGTGACTCGTCTCTTGTCACTCATTCCCCTAAATGACTCAAATCCAGCCAAAACATCCCGGTTTATACGGTTTTTCTCCGATCTCTTGAGATCCCGGTCAATTCGTGCCCGATGATTTTTTCCCTTTTTTCCCTTGAGTTCACCCTTCCCAATCGTCAGTCCGCACTTATAGTTCGATCATGGACAAGCGACGCAACAGCAGGATTGTTTTAGCCTCCTATTGCGCCGCAGTCGTCATCCACATCCTCGGCCTCATCGCTCTCGTACTGTTGGAAAAGTCCGGCCTGACCATGTTCTCCGGCCCTGATGACCAGACAAGAACAGCGGATCTGCAACCAATTCAGATGGATCTCATCCTCGTCGAGGTTCCCAATGCCGAGATGGAGAAGCCTGACGATGAAACGCCATTCTATTCCGACAGGGACTCCCGGGCAGAATCAGAAACGGTTGAACCCGAAGCAGACAACATTGCCCCCATAGATGGCGAGCAGACCGAAACACTGCGACTCGAGGACGTTGATCTCGTCGAAAGCCTCATGGCTCAGACCACCCAGGCACCAGCGGATCAGGGTCAGACCTCCCCTCCGGCAGAATCCGGCTCACCCTCCACACCGCAGAATGCCAGCCCCACCCCAGCAAACCCGGATTCCAGCCAGGAGCAAACAGCTGAGCAAACAGCTGAAAACGACAATACTCAAAACACCGGAGACCCGTCGCCCAACCCGCAGAATAACAACGCACCACCCCCTCCATTTGAAATAAAATCCCCGGATCTGCCCGTCTCCTCAGTGACTGACCTCCCGGTCGAAAGAGTCGACCCGGACGATAGCCAGCTGCGCCCGGTCCCGACACCAACTCCCTCCCCGGAACGGGATCGACAGTGGGAAGCCCTCTTCGGCACTTCTGATGGGGAAACAGAACCAGAAGAGCCGTCCCGAAACCAGCCGACAGAGCAGAACTATCAGGAACCATCCCCGCAGCCACAGGGACGCCCCAGATCTCTCGCCGAAGCACGCAAACGCAACCAGATCATCGGCGAAAAAACCCAGGTCGAATCCACTGCACGCAAAATTGGCATGGTCGGGATGATCGACTCCCTCAACAGGTCCTTCGGTGATTATGACCTTCGCATGACCGTGGCCATCCAGAATGCCTGGCACAAGATTGTCGGAAACCTCGTCATCGGCGAAATCGACAGAGGACAGGTCATCATCAAATTCCGGCTCCTCGAAAACGGAAGCATTGAACCCACCCGGGTCCACCAGTCCTCCGTCGGACTCCTCCTCACCGCCTCCTGCCAGGAAGCCATCGAAACCGCCGCCCCCTTCGGCAAATGGCCCAAAAAAATGAAAGAGGAAATCGCTTCCCCATTCCGAGAAATCACCTTCACCTTCAACTACCTCTAACCCCATCCCCAAGGTGACAGGCTCTTTAATCAAATGCCAACAACCTGGTGACAGGCTCCATTTTTTTATGGCTGGCACCTTGCGGGTTTGGAGCTGATTTTTTGATTTCAGGTTCGATTGGTTGGAGGAGATGGGGCATTGGGCTCCGCCAGGATTCTCACTAAGACAACAAGGCGGTTTACCCCACGGAATGGATCAACCGAATTTCCAGGGGCGGGTTCCAATCGGTCTTTTTCAGGTAACTTGGTAATCTATCTCTCTTGATCCCGGCAGCTTCTATTCCCGGTGCAGCTGCATTTGTTCACGACCGGAATCTTCGATAGGAGCAAACTTCTCCTGCATCATGTTCAAGAAAAGGATGTGCTTTTCGCAAACGCCTTCGGAACGGTTCGGTTACCTCCTGAAAGAAGTTCTCCACAAAGCCACGGCTCCCCAGTATCAATCCTTCCGTGAAATACCGAACCCGCGTCAGCAGTGGATGGGATTGGTCCTCAGCGGCCTTTGTCGCGGGTGTTTCAGAGTTCAACCTCTCCTTGCTGTCAATAGCCCTCCGCCGATGGGCCTGCTGATGGCTCCGGTCTTCAAAATACCTCGAATACGCCGCCATTGCCGCTTTCCACTCCAACAGATTCCCACGCCCGGATATCAGCTTCCGGATCCCGGCCTGGGCCGTCTTTCCGCCCGAAACTGCCATGGCGTAGGAACACCATCGGTAATCGCGTGGATGGCCCACTATCCCTGCACGCACCGGGTTCAGTTCGATATATGCCGCAACATGCAGCAGCGCATTCTCACTTCCCTCCACAACGACACTCCGGAACCGGCTGTCCCACAACGTCCCGGTCCTGTCATTGTTCTTATTATACCAGCGCGAAAACCGCTGCTTGATCTCCTTCACGAACTCGGAGAGGTCATACATCCGCTCCCGCTGATCATTCAGAAACTTTTCCCTGTATCCGGTGTTGCCATTGGCTTCCTCCTCTTCGAATTTCTCCAGAATTTCGGCCATTTTCTCCTTCGGGTAGATGAAGCGCATCCGGCGGATCACCTCCTCATCGGGGATTTCCTCCGGCTTCTGAGGAACGAACAGCAGCAGATGGAAATGGTTATCCATGATGCACAGACTCAGTACCTCGACTCCGGTGAAGCTCTCAAACCGGCGGATAAGGTTGTAAAAAAAGCTCTTTTCCTGCTCACCGAGGATAAGTGCACGCCCTACAATCCGGCTGATCACATGAAAGTACTGGGGCCGGCCGCCCAGCACCAAGGCACTCCTTGGAGTTCTCATCTTGGAAAGTCACGTACAGGATATAGGAATAAATGTAAAGCAGAAAATTAAGAAAAAAGAGCCTGACACCGGGCAGGCGACAGGACATGAAAAAGGAGGCTGGCACCTGGTGGGGGGCGGGTGGGAATAACTTTCGGGAGTGAACCTTGAGGGGGTGGGAGAGGTTTCGTAGGATGGTGAAAGACGATGTCAAAAGCAGAATTTGTTCATTTGCACCTGCATACGGAGTATTCGCTCCTGGATTCGGCGTGTCGGCTGAACCGGCTGATGGCGAGGGCGGCGGAGCTGGAGTTTCCGGCCATGGCGATGACCGACCACGGAAACATGCACGGGGCCATCGATTTTTACCAGAATGCCAGGAAGAAGGGCATCAAGCCGATCATAGGATGTGAGGTCTATGTGGCCCCTGGAAGCCGTTTTGAGAAGAACAGTTCCAAAGGCGGCAAGGAGGTTTACAATCATCTGGTACTGCTTGCGCGGGATGCTGTGGGGTATCAGAATCTGATCAGGCTGGTATCTCTGGGATTTCTGGAGGGTTATTATTACAAGCCGCGGATTGACAAGGAGATACTGGAAGCCCATTCGAGCGGGATTATTGCTTTATCCGGGTGTCTGGCGAGCGAGATTCCCCACCGCATAACCCATGAGGATCTGAAGGGGGCGCGGGATTCCATCGACTGGTTCCGGCAGGTTTTTGGTCGCGAAAACTTCTATCTTGAACTGCAGAACCACGGAATCCGCGAGCAGCAGATTGTGAACCGTCATCTGATTGAATGGGCCGGGGAATTTGATCTGAAGCTGGTTGCGACCAATGATGTTCACTATGTGGAGAAGTCTCATTCGCATGCTCATGATGCATTGATCTGCATTGGCTCACAGAGTCTGCTGTCGGATGAGAAGCGGATGCGATATGTGGAGGAGCAGTTTTACCTGCGCACTCCGGAAGAGATGGCGGCGATATTCAGTGAAGTCCCGGACGCCGTGAAAAACACTCTGGAAGTGGCTGAGAAGTGCAATCTTGAGATCGAACTGGACAAGCTTCACTACCCGGTTTTCGACCCGCCTGCGGGCAAGACCCGGGAATTTTACCTTCGCGAACTCCTGGCCGAAGGACTGACCAAGCGCTACGGGCTGAGGGCAAGCGCCACGGCGGACTGGTTTGAGTATCATGGCATTCGCGATGCGAGGGCACTGCCCCGTTTTGAAATGCCGGAGGGATATCCGGAGGACCAGCCGTTTGAGGACCTCAATCATCCTGCCGCCAGGGAAGCCCTGAAATCAGTTGATGACCGTCTCCGCAAGGAGATGAAGATCATTGAGGACATGGGGTTTGTGAGCTACTTCCTCATCGTTGGTGATTTTGTGCAATACGGGAGACGGAACGGCATCGCCTGTGTGGCGAGGGGGTCAGCTGCCGGATCGCTTGTCACCTACCTTCTGGAGATTTCCAACGTGGACCCGATCCACTACAACCTCCTTTTCGAGAGATTCCTGAATCCCGAGCGGGTCAACCCGCCGGATATCGATATTGATTTTGCCGATGACCGCCGTCAGGACGTGATTGAATACACCCGGAAGAAATACGGTGAGGACTCGGTGGCACAGATCATCACCTTCGGCACAATGGGAGCCAAATCGGTGATTCGCGACGTGGGCCGGGTCATGGGGCTCGGATACGGGGACGTGGACCGGCTCGCCAAGATGGTCCCGAATGATCTGAAGATATCCCTTGAAAGGGCACTGGAACAGTCGCCGGATCTCCGCAATGCCTATGAAAACGAGAATCTGACCCGGGAGCTGATTGACACGGCCAGGGTTCTTGAGGACTGCTCCCGGAACACGTCGGTTCATGCCGCGGCGGTGGTTATTGGAGACCAGCCGCTGATGAATGTTCTACCGCTGAAGAAGGACGAAGAAGGCACAATCGTCACTCAGTATCCGATGAATCCGGTGGGCGATCTCGGGCTTCTCAAGATGGATTTCCTTGGACTGAAGACACTGACGGTTATCCGCAACTGTTGTGAACTTGTGCGGGAGGGCCGCGGCATCGAGATCGACATTGAGAAGATTCCGCTCAACGACCAGCCGACATATGACCTTCTCAACCGCGGCAGCACTGTCGGGGTGTTCCAGCTGGAATCCAGCGGGATGCGGGACCTGTGCCGGAAGTTCAAGATCAATTCCATCGAACATATCACGGCGTTGATTTCCCTTTACCGTCCCGGGCCGATGGACCTTATTCCTGATTTTATTCGTCGCAGACACGGCGAGGTTGAGGTGACCTACCCTCACGAGAAACTGCGCGAGGTTTGTGAGGAAACCTATGGGATCATGATCTACCAGGAGCAGGTTATGCAGGCAGCTCAGGTTCTTGCGGGATACTCACTGGGCGGCGCGGACCTTCTCCGGCGGGCAATGGGCAAGAAGAAGGTGGAGGAAATGCAGAAGCACAGGGCCAAGTTTGTCGAGGGCTGCCGCGATCTGAACAGGATTTCCGAAAAGCTCGCCAACGAAATCTTCGACCTTCTCGAAAAATTCGCGGGCTATGGATTCAACAAATCCCATGCTGCGGCTTACGCTTTTGTGGCCTACCAGACCGCATACCTGAAGGCGAATTATCCCTGTGAGTTTCTGTCGGCCATGTTGACCAACGACATGAACGACACGGCCAAACTGACCATTCTCATTGATGAAGCACGGAATTTCGCGATTCGGGTGCTGCCGCCACACGTCAATGAAAGTCAGATGTATTTTGCTCCGGCCGGTCAGGGTGATGTGATCCGCTTCGGACTGGCGGCCATCAAGGGCCTTGGCGAAGGCCCGGTCCAGTCCATTCTGGATTCCCGCCGGGAGAATGGTCCTTTCAAGGATCTCTTTCATCTTTGTGAATCCATCGACGGCAGGGCGATGAACCGGAAGGTACTGGAATCGCTGATCAAGTCCGGTGCATGCGACTGTTTCGGGGAGACCCGTGCGACGCTCCTGGCGGTTATCGAAATGGCACTTGGCCGAGCGGCATCGATAAAGCAGGACCGGATGCGGGGCCAGGGATCGCTCTTCGACATGCTGGATGAACCGGAAGAAGTCAGTCTGCCACGGTTTGAGAGGCTGCCCGAGGGCTCCAGGCGGGAACTGCTCAAAGAGGAAAAGGACCTGATGGGCTTTTACGTCAGCGGGCATCCATTTGAGGACTACGCGGATCTCGCCGGACAGTTCGGAGTCCATCAAATCCGGGACCTGTCCGGTCTTCCGGAAAAATCCATGACGCGAATCTGCGCAATGGTCACATCCGTGCAGAAAGGACTTTCCAAGAAAACCGGCAAGCCCTACGCCATCGTTCAGCTGGAGGATATGGATGCTTCGGGATCAACCCTGCTGGTTAATGAAAATTACGAGCGCTACGCGGATCTGATGGAGGAGGACAAGGTTTTCTTCATCACCGGCGAGGTGAATAACGACGATGACAAGCCCAAGATATTCCCGACGGAGATTCTGACCCCCGACCAGGCAAGGCGGAAGTGGACACAGCAGATTTTCATTCGATTGAAGCTGGATGAGATTCGCGACAGGGAGGGGCTGCTGGAATCGATCCGGGCCGCGGCACTGGCCCATCGCGGAGGATGCCAGCTATACCTGATGATGCAGGATACAGCCGGACGGTCGGTCTGCATCGAGGCTCATGAAAAATACATGGTCACCTCATCGTTTGAGTTCCAGAATACCGTGAATGAAATACTTGGATACAATGCCTGTTACGCCAAGGCGAACAAGACTCTGCCGGAGCCGGAAAGGCGTCGGTGGGAGTCGAGAAAAGATGACAATGCACAGCGGGATGCAGCCTGATCCGGCCCACTCGGCTATCAATTTCGAGTAACCGTCACCTGCAGGAATGACCCGTAAACAATTCATGGACTGACCTATGTCACAGAAAAAGAGAAAGCAGCCACGCACCGGCACCGCGAGCGGAAAAAAGCAGGTTGAGCCCACCAGAGCAAAAAGCGCCGGGAGCGCCGGAAAGCCGTCGGGGCCTGATACTGACAAACGCGGGAAAAACAGAATTCCTGATTCGAACCGCAGGCCGGTAATTCCCATGGCGATTGTGGTGGTTGTCCTCATCGTGACGGGCGGACTGATCGGTAGTTCTCTCCTGAACCGAAAAAGTGATTCGGACAGCGGAGCCGCATCCGCTCAGAGTGGCGGTTCAGACGCACCCGGGAGTCAGAGTCCTATTCCTGCACTGACCAACCGGGCGGAGGCTGCCACGGCGCGGACCGGCGACGGCGGTTCATCGTCAGATGCTGTCCAGACTGAGTCCGCGACATCCGCAGGCACCACGGCAGTGCCATTCCCGGAGTTTGCTGACCGCACCTTTTCCGAGGAGATGGTCCCGGATCTTATCAATGAGGCGACTGAGTATCTCCAGAAAAGAGAGATTGAGAAGGCGCTGTACATCTTTGAAAAAGCAGCAGCCTTTGATGCGGATTTTGAGGACCTGTACTTCAACTATGCCATCGCCTTGAATTTTACCGGCCAGACTGAAAAGGCGGTTGAGATGTATGAGAAGGCACTTGATATCTGGCCGGAGTATACTGAAGCCCTCAATAACCTCGCCAATATCCATGTCAAACAGCAGCAGTATGACATGGCCATCGAGATGTATCAGAAGGCGATTGAATATTTCCCGGGGCCCTACCCCAAAGGACATAACAACCTCGGGAAGGCTTTTGCCAGCAAGGGGGATGTCGGAAGGGCTGTCCCGGAATTCACGCGGGCCATCGAACTGGATCCCGATTATCTGGAAGCCCGCATCAACCTCGGAACGGCACTGTTTGAACAGAAGCGGTTCAGTGAGGCAGCCCAGGAATTCCAGATTGCTCTCCGTATCGACCCGCGCAATAGGATAGCGGCCCAGCGGCTGCAGTCACTCAGGCCGTTTCTTCAGAGCCAGTGAAGAAAACCACCGGCCCATTGCGGTAAGCTGACATCAGCCATCCACCTGAGTGTCGGCTTCACCGGCAGTGGAAACCGGTTCATTCGTTTTCACGATGCCGGCCCTGTTCAAACCGAACACGGGGCGGTTCAGCACTGTGAATCTGGCGATGAGCGCGAAGATGGCACCCAGCGCCGCTCCGGCCATGACGTCGGTGGGCCAGTGCACACCGAAATAGAGACGTCCAAGATCCACCCAGGTCATTCCGAGAATGGCAATCGTCCAGATGAGCGCTTTGAGACGCGGGGCTCTGGCCGTCCAGTAGAATGCGAGGATCAACAGGAAGAAAGTTGCGGCGACGGCATGGCCACTGGGCATGGACCCTGGGTCGACGTGGATGTCCCACTCTCCCCAAAGATTGGGACGCTGTCGGGAAATGGCTGCCTTCAGCCCCTTGATGATCAGCAGATTGGTGATTCCGGCCACCGGCCAGAAAACCGCCCATGCCTTTTCGCGGTTGGACCAGTGACGCCAAATTCCAATAACGATGAAAACGGCGATCCACTCGCCGCGGCCAACCCGGTTCGAAAGATGGAAGACGGCATCAAGAAATGGATTCCGCCACTCGTGAACAGCCTGCAGGATGCTGATTTCCCAGTCCATTGGAGGGATTTTCCATGACAGACAAAACGATGGTCAACCGCGAAATCCACGAACAGTGCGGCGCGGGTCAGTCTGAATCCGGGTTTTCGGAGGCGTAATTGATTCCGAGATTGGTTTTCCAGTCCAGCTTTCGTTCGATGGCGGCGATCATGGTCCCGGCGATGTCCTTGCCTGTTGCCATTTCCACACCTTCAAGACCCGGTGACGAATTGACTTCAAGCAGCAGCGGACCCTTTTTCGATCGGATGATGTCGACGCCTGCCACGACCAGATTGAAGACCTTGGCGGCGCGCAGTGCCAGTTTCTTTTCCTCGGATGTGAGTTTGACCACACTGGCGCTTCCACCCTGGTGGAGATTGGCGCGGAATTCTCCCGGGGCGGCGGTGCGCTCAATGGCCGCAACAACCCGGCCATCGACAACAAAGCAGCGGAGGTCCTTGCCATTGGCTTCCTTGATGAATTCCTGAACAAGTAGATTGGTTTTGATCGACTTGAAAGCGTTGATCACACTCTCGGCGGCCTTCCGGGTTTCAGCGAGGACAACGCCCTTGCCCTGCGCACCGGCAAGCAGCTTGACGATAAGGGGGGCACCTCCGACCATTTCGATAAGGTCGTGTGTATCGTAGGGGGAATTGGCGAAGCCGGTAATGGGAATATCCAGCTCGCTGTTCAACAGCATCTGGAGGGCATAAAGTTTATCCCGTGACTGGGTGATTGAACTCGCGGAGTTGAGGGTATAGGCGCCGGTGTTTTCAAACTGCCGGGTCAGCGCACATCCATAGAAGGTCAGGCTTGGGCGGATACGGGGTATCACGGCGTCCATGTTGTCGAGAATCTTTCCTCCACGGTAATGAACCTCGGGCTTGTTGGCATCGAGCTTCATGTAGCAATGCCGGATATTCAGAAACTGGATATTGTGGCCGCGCTCTTCTCCGGCTTCAAGAATCCGACGGTTACTGTAAAGGTTCTGGTCTGAGGCGAGCAGGCCGATGTTGAGTCCTTCGATCTGGCGCTGGGCGCCGCCATAGAACTCTTCCAGATCCTCGGGAGAGAATGATCCGACCATGAATTCAGAGGCCGGATCCACCAGCATCGAATGTCCCATTGCCTCGCGGCCGAGCAGCATGCGGAACCCCATGGAGTCACGATTGGCAAGGGTCAGCTCAATGGACTTCTCTATGCCGCCAAGCTTGAGCCGTGTGCGGATAACAAAGCGTTTCTCCCCAAAGCCGCTGGTGCTTTTGACAACCCGCCTGTCAGACAACGGAGCCTCACAACGGATGACAATACGACGGTTGTCCTGAATGGGATGCACCTCGAAACTGACCCACTTTTCATTTCCCTTACGGAAATCGTGAACATTGATGGCGTGGATGGCGGAAGTGCGTGCCCCGCTGTCGACCCGGGCCTTGATTGCGGGAATTCCAAGTTCCGGAAAGCTGCACCATTCCTGGTTCCCGATGATGATTTTCTCGTCCATTGACCTTCGCCGTATTTGTGAGAGCAGACCGGACAGATGTCAATGGTGAAAGCCAACGGGAAAAGCCGTGGCGGCGGGGTGGCTTCCACTACTTTCCGCGTCGCGGAATATGGGGGATGATGGCCTTATCGAGGATATCACGCGCTTCCGGATGGCCGGAATTACAGGCCGCGACAATGGCGAAATCAATTTCCGGGGCAATCCACATCACGCAGTAGAACATGGTGTTGGATCCATGGTGATTGAGGACGGTGCCTCCAGCCCATGATCTCGAAGTGACCCCAAAGCCCATGGCGTAGGATTGGTCCTCATTGCAGGGCTCGAAGAGAAATTCAATATCCTCGAGGGAGAGTGGAATGGAAGGATGGCCCTGAAGAAGAAAACGGACATAGCGGGCGAAGTCGTCGATGGTGCAGTGAACGCGCCCGGCCGGAGCAATAGCCGGCGGGTTGTCACCACCGGGAAACGGATTCACAGGCTTCAGGGATCCGGAATCAGGCTTGTGACCGTGCGGATGCTCCAGCGCGCCGGAGGAATCCGGAGGCCCGAACCCGGCTGAAGCCATCCCGAGCGGCCAGAAGATCCACTCCTTCATCATCGTCTCGTATGGGATCCCGGTCGTGGATTCCATCATGGCGCCGGCGATGGCAAAGGATGCGTTGGAATACTCATAGCCCTGACCGGGTTTGTAGACCGGCGGTTTTCCGAGAATGCCCCTGAGCAGGACGCTGCGCTGTGCCTGTGGATCGGAGGTGGGCATAAGCCACAGTGCGCCCCAGAGCATGCCCGGCACATCCCGAGGGCATCCAGCCGTGTTGG
>JAUIAG010000061.1 GCA_030425355.1 Verrucomicrobiia bacterium | reverse complement strand
CATAGCCCCCACATCCATGGCGAAGGCGCCGATTCCCAGAAGGTGGGCCGAGATCCGGGCCAGTTCATAGCAGATGACCCGGATGTACTGACACCTCTCTGGCATCTGATCCGCAATGCCCATCAGCTTTTCCACGGCAACCACGTAGGCGACGTTGTTGGCAAGGGGAGCCAGGTAGTCCAGCCTGTCTGTGTATGGGACAAACTGGTTATAAGTCATGTTTTCGGCGATTTTCTCGTCACCGCGGTGGAGATATCCCACATCAGGCTCGCAGCTGGTGATCTCCTCGCCGTCGAGCTCCAGGAGCAGACGCAGCACACCATGTGTCGCCGGGTGACTGGGCCCCATGTTCAGGGTCATTTTCTCACCCTGGAGGTCGGTCAGATCACCGACCCGGGCCGAAGCGTCGCTGTATTCGAATTCCTGGACTTCACTCATGGGTTAGCAGTTTTCCTGTCCTGGTCTGAAATTTGTTATGGCGGTGGAAAGATTGAATTGCCTCGAGCGGCAGCGGTTTACGAACGGGCCCGGGGCTCGCGATGAACGGACGTCTTGTCCGTGGGGGTGCTGACAAACGGGCCGCCTTCAAGCGGAGCCGGTCTGGTGAAGGCTACATCCGGCATATCAGTCGGCTTCCCGGCCAGTGGAAAGTCTTTCCGCAGGGGGAAATGGGGATATCCATCCCACATCAGGATCCGCTTGAGATTCGGGTGGCCGAGAAAACGGATCCCCATCATGTCGTAAATTTCACGTTCATGCCAGTCGGCCGATCTCCAGACAGAAATGACAGAAGGCAGCTGACATTCCTCTTCACCAACGGAGACCTTGATGCGGATGTTCTCACAAGTGGCCAGAGAACGAAGTTCGTAGACGACCTCAAATCTCGGATCTTTGCCGTAATGGTCGACACTTGAGATGTCGACGAGAAAATCAAATCCGTATTTGTCCTTGAGGTAGCGGCAAACATCCGCAATAAGACTGCCGTCCTTTAAAACCACAGTGGTTTCGTCGCGGAAAGCCTTTGGCTCGGAAACGGATTCGCCAAACTCGGCTATCAAAGAGGATATCTGCTCTTCCATGGATGGTTGTTCTGGGTGACTGTCAACCTGCCTTTTTCAGTGTGGCAAGGGCAGGTTCAGTGGAGACTTTGCCCTGGAGCTTGATCAATGCATCGAGAAGGGCCTCAGGTCTTGGAGGGCATCCAGCGACATACACATCGACCGGGATGATATTATCAACTCCCTGAAGAACGGCATAACTCCGATACATGCCGCCGGTGGAGGCGCATGCTCCCATGGCGATGACCCACTTGGGCTCGGGCATCTGATCGTAGATTCGTTTGACTGCCAGCCCCATTTTGTAGGTGACAGTTCCCGCAACTATCATAAGATCCGCCTGCCGGGGGCTGAAACGCATGACCTCCGCCCCAAAACGGGCAATGTCAAACCGGCTGCAGCTCGCCGCCATGAGCTCGATAGCACAGCAGGCTAGCCCCATTGGCATAGGCCAGAGCGAATTCTTGCGGAACCAGTTGAGCACCGCATCGGCACGAGTCACTATGACGTCTCCTTCTATCTTGGTGTTGTAGCCAACTTCTTTGATTTCTGCCATGATTCTGCTCCCGCTATCAGGATTTCCGATCCTACTCAGAAACCATAATCGTGAATAATTCCAGAGCAAGAACTTTGTGAATTTTTTCACAAACTCTGAAATTGGGTCCCCTGCTCTGCAAATTCGGCCAGGACCATGGGGCCGGAAAACGCGTCAAAAGACTATCGGATACCGCAGGCTTTGAGGGCGCGGTCGAGGACTACGCCCGCCACTTCCCGGGCCTTTTCGGCTCCTTCAGCCAGGACCTTGTTCACATAGGCCGGATCCGCAGCCAGCTCGGCCCTCCTTTCCCGCATCGGCCTGAAATATTCCCAGTAGCTTTCGTAAAGGGATTTCTTAAGACTCCCGTAACCGTAACCACCGGCACGAAGCCTCTCCTCCTCCTCCCTTGCCTGATCCGGAGGAAGCAGCAGTTTTAAATACTGAACCGCGATGTTATTCTCGGCATCGGGCTTGGGCTCGTCCACACCCCGGCTGTCCATCAGCAGTCCCATGATCTTCTTGCGCGTCGGCTTCTCCTCACCGAAAATTTCAATCGTGTTGTCATAGCTCTTGCTCATCTTCTGGCCATCCACGCCGGGAACAACTGCCACCTCTTCACGGATCCGCGGTTCAGGGATGACAAAAGTCTCCCCGTAAAGATGATTGAACTTCTGCGCGATATCCCGTGTAACTTCGACATGCTGCTTCTGATCGCGGCCAACCGGAACCACATTGGAATCATAAAGAAGAATGTCGGCTGCCATAAGCACCGGATAGGCGAAGAGTCCGTGGTTGAACTGAAGCCCCCTCGCCAGTTTGTCCTTGTAGCTGTGGCAGCGCTCCAGCAGTCCCATCGGCGTCACTGTCGTCAGAAGCCAGGTGAGCTCCGTGACCTCGGGCACATCTGATTGACGGAAAAAAGTTGCCTTCGATGGGTCCAGACCACAGGCAAGAAAATCAAGGGCCACCCCCATGGTGTACTGACGCCTCAGTAAAGGATCGAATATCGACGTCATCGAATGATAGTCCGCGATAAAGTAATAGGCCTCCCCCTCGTCCTGGAGGTCGATCGCCGGCAGCATCATCCCGAAATAATTGCCCAAATGAAGAACACCTGATGGCTGTATCCCCGATAATATTCTCACAACCGCACAACCTACTGACCTCCCCCCGCCCCCGCAAGCCTTTAGGAATTATGGGTCTGACCCTTTTTCGCCTTCCATTTTCTGGTCGTTTGGCTGTCGCCCACTGGTCACAACGGATTTATGAACCGGGCGATCCTGTTTTTCCAGTCCATCAGAAAAGCTCTGGATCCAAAGACAATCCCGTCCGAAAGGCGGGCGTTTCGCCTCATCGACAGGCTTTGAGAGCTGAATGTGTCAGAATCAGAGGAACTGTCCTCCGCTTTTTGGAAATACTTATGGTCCGAATTCATCCGGCCAGTGTTGCGGGGCTTTCCTCTTCGGTCGACGGCCTGACCAGCCTCCAGCTCCCTTCTCAATGCGTCCTCTCTGATTATGGCATACAGGTGGTCCAGGTATGTTCTGATCCAAAGAGCCCTTGAGGATTTAGCAGCGCCTGAATCCTCACCAAGAATTCGCGCCAGCCTGTCCAGGCTGCTGCCCCGTTTTTTCACCAACTGGTAAAGCCCATTCCAAGGATAGAGCTCGGGAGTTTCAGTGATCTGGGCTCTGACTGGATTCAGATCAATATAACTCGCTACTTTTTTCAATGCCGGGGGAGAATTTTCGACCACAACAGACTTGTAGCGGGACTCCCAAAGTGTTCCCTTCCGCTCAAAATTGGAATTATACCACTGGGTGAAACGCTGCTTCATGTCCTTCATGAAAAAGGAAAGGTCAAACATTCTGCGTCTGAAACCATTCAGATACTCCTCCAGAGCGGTTCCATCCTGAAGCCGGCCAAGCTCTTCAACAATCGACCTGATCTGATTCATTCTGGCACTGCTGGTCACATGCTGCAGTCGTGCCAGAACATCTTCGGCGGGGATAACCTTCGGCCGTTCCGGAACCCTGAGCAGCAGATGAAAGTGATTGTCCATCAAACAGAATGTCAGCACTTCACACCCTGAAAACTGTTCGTGCTGGCGAAGAATGGTCAAGAATGCCTGCTTCGCTTCGTCATTAAGCAGGTATTCCCGTCCGGCGATACGGCTTATCACATGGAACACTTGATCCGTATCACCCCGCTTTATCCAATAACGAGGAATTCTCATAACATGTGCAATCCTGCTGAAGCCGCTGCCAAAGTCAAGCATAATGGGTCTGACCCTTTAAAAATGAGCTTTGCAAAGGGTGAGGGATCGGCTATGAACGGAGTGTGGAGACTGGAATGACATCGACTGCGGAAGCGGAGGCCGGAGAATGTGCCGGTGCCGGGAATGAGGCACGCCTGGCTTACAGACGGGTGTTGCTGAAGCTCAGCGGGGAGGCACTTGGAGGAGAAGGCGGTTACGGGATAAGTCCTGAGGTGATACAGGATATGGCGACGCAGATCAGAGAGATCAGGGATCTTGGCGTTGAACTGGTGATTGTTGTGGGTGGCGGGAATATTTTCCGTGGTCTGCAGGGCAGCGAAAGGGGCATTGAAAGGGCGACAGGCGATTATATGGGCATGCTGGCAACGGTGATAAATGCCCTTGCCATCATGGACTGCCTTGAGAAGGAAGGGGTGGCTACAAGGGTGCAGAGTGCGATTTCGATGTCTCAGATTTGCGAGCCCTTCATAAGGAGGCGGGCCGAGCGGCATCTAGAGAAGGGCCGTGTGGTAGTTTTTGGCGGGGGCACGGGAAACCCGTATTTTTCGACGGATACCGCTGCAGCACTGAGGGCAAATGAGATTGGCGCGGACGTGATTCTCAAAGCCACGAAGGTGGACGGCATTTACGACAAAGACCCCAAAACCCACATGGATGCGCGCAAATTCAAGCAGATTTCCTATAATGATGCTCTTGGGAAAAGGTTGAAAGTGATGGATTCCACCGCATTCAGTCTCTGTCAGGACAATCACATGCCCATTATCGTTTTTGATCTCTTCACCCGCGGTAACATTCGCAAGGTTGTCGAGGGGCAGCCGATCGGCACACTGGTTTCAGACGGGGATACCATTTTCGAAAACCCGAACTGAGATCTTGGAATTTATTGCGGTCAGGAAACTGTCACGGGAGGCGGGTGGTCTCCCCCGGCAGGCAGATGCCGGTGTCGGTTGATTGCGGAATGGTTAAAGAGGGATAGAACAACAGAATTTTTCTTCGAATCGGGTATGTTGACAGAGGGCACAGGAAGGTGACCGCGTCACATTTTCCCTTTCGTGAAGGACTAAAGAGGAACAGGAATCGAGAATCAAATATTCAGGCGTTGATTATGGACGAACTATTCTTAGAGACAGAGGAGCGGATGCAGAAAGCCGTGGATCACCTGGCGCATGAATTCGCCGGATTAAGAACCGGGAAGGCGAGTCCTGCACTTGTTGAAGGAGTAATGGTTGAAGCGTACGGCAGTCAGATGAGACTTCGCGATGTCGCTAATGTGGCGGTTCCTGAAGCACGTCAGATCGTCATTCAGCCGTACGACATTTCAACCATTCAGGCAATTGAAAAGGGGATACAAAAGGCAAATCTTGGGCTGAATCCGGCGGTTGACGGCAAGGTTCTTCGACTGGTCATGCCGGAGATGAGTGAGGAACGCCGTGTTGAGGTGACCAAGATAGCGCGTAAAGTGGCTGAGGAAACGCGGGTCGCCGTGCGCCATGCGCGTCGCGACGCCATTGACCAGTTGAAAAAACATGGCAAGAGCGGCGAACTGACAGAGGATGATGTTTCAAAAGGCGAGAAGGAAGTTCAGAAGCTGACTGATACATTCGTCAGCAAAGTGGATGACCTGCTTGCTGCCAAAGAAAAGGAAATCATGACGATATAGGCCTGTCCGCAGCCATGTTCAGCCATTTGAATCAGGCTGTTACACGAGAGCAGATCAGCGCCTGGTCTCACATCAAACCAGGTCGGACAAGAAACGTTACATTATCATTTACTCCGAATGATCCCGTGGTTCTTCAGGAATCCGGGATCCTGTCGCATCAGGCTATGGCGGACCGCAAAATTCAGGCTAACGGGCACAGTCCGAATGCAACCGGACCTCAGGCAGGTTTATTGAATGAGCGTCGTTCCAATACCAGATATAATGTCAGGGACAATTAAAATCATGCAGACTGAGATTTTATTATGAAGAGCAGAAGGATGGAAACCCTCCAAAATATGAAGCTCTGTAAATGCCGGGCCGGTATCAGCATAATAGGCATGATGCTGACGGTAATGACGTTCCTTATGGCCCATAAATCAGTCGGCCACCCTCTGGCCGTTACAACCTGCGAAGTCCAGGTCACACAAGACCGCATTGAAACGCGCATGAATGTCCTTGTGGCGGATCTGGTTATTTTTCAGGGACTGAAGCCCAGGGAGAACGGCCGCTATTATGACTACGACGAAATGGTGGAGGCGGCCCAAAAGCACAGGGAGTTCATTCTCAAATACTTCTATATTCGTGACGGGCAGGGCCGTCGACTTGATGGACAGAGCACCGGAATGGATCTTTCCCGACTCGACTCCCGGAAGGAAACCGGCATCCGCCCTCTTGAGGTGATGCGTTTCGGAATAGACTACACATTTGAATATCCACTTGACGGAAAACCTGAGTTTCTCAACTTTTCGCAGATATTCGGGGGAGCGGATAATCCACAACCTGAAACAGTTGAACTCCTGATCCATCGTGATGGAATCCTGGTGGAGGCACCGGTAAAGATCGGCCCGCAGGTGCCGCATGTTGTGCGGTTCGACTGGTCAAAGCCGGCTGAACCACTTCCAAATGACTGGGCGACAAGAAAAAGGGAGGCGGAGCAGAAGATGCTTGAGTCCCTAGGAATGCCTCAGTTCTCAGGTGTTTACTCACACCTTTACATAGAAGACACGGAAGTCCGGCATGAGGTGATTCTTCCTTTGGTTATCCTTGAAACTCTCATCTCGATAGACAAAGAGGACCCGGATTATGTCACCGTACAGGAACAGCTTGCCGCCAGAGAAAATATAGAGCGGTTTTTCAGAGAACAGAACCCGCTTTCGGTGGACGGGGCCCGCATCTCCCCTCAGATTGCACGTGTGGATTTTTTCCCGTTGGATACGCGGGACTTCATGAAGGCGACAATTCCTCAAAAAGTCAGCGCCTATAATACCCGTGTCGGCATTATCGCATCGTACAAAACGGGCGGCACACCGAAGAAGCTTCGGGTTCAGTGGGACGGATTCAACCGCCTCCTTCCGTATCTCAAGGTCAATGTCTACGAATTCGACAAGGAACCCGAGTATAAATATCTGATTGAGGAAGAGAACGTTTTTGAATGGACACGCAGGGGGTCCTCAATCAATGCGTCAGGAAATGGTTTCACAGGAAACCTCTATCTTCCGGCAAGTCTCATGGAAAAGTCATTTGAAGCAGATGACCGTGTTCCGGGAAGAGTCATCAGTCCGGATACAGACTTCGCTGTTTCAGTCTGGACAAAACTTGTTGAGGAGTCTCTCACTGCCACAGTGAATGGCAGCGGGGCACCGGTTGAAATAGTTGAAGTAAGATTTTTCGATCTCGACTATCAGGAACTGCCGATGGGTACTTTTTCCGGAGCAATCGACCTCAGCGAAGTTCTTGCCCTGACGGAAATCAAAGCAGGACCGGTTGAGGGCCTCCCTATGCGGTCGTTCAGTCTCGATTGGGCTCCGCTCACCGATATCGACCCATCGGCCATCACCCGACTTATGTTCACAGAGCCCGGGTCCTCTGATGAGACAGCGGTCACTTTCCGTGATGGGGAATCAAGCCTGAGCTGGTCTGAAAACTTCGGGGTCGGACCTGGCTCATTATTCTCACTATCCAGTCCACCGGAAATCAGAATGGTTGAGGTGCCGCGCTACCCTGTTCTCGCCGGAGTGGCAGTTTTATTGACGATCTGGGGACTTTTCCAGTGGGCCCGGGTGAAATTCCGCCCCGGCAGCCGTGCCCTCACTGCCACTCTGGTTGCAGCAGTGGCGATTGTTGCCACAATTCTCACAGGCACAAAAGAAATCCCATCGCCATTTTCCAAATCGGTTGAAGTGGACACGGAGGAGAAAAACCGGATCTTCGAGGCCCTGCACCAGAATATCTACCAGGCTTTCAGAATGCCGACTGAATCACGTCAGTATGATGCACTGGCGCGGGGAGTCACCGGCGATCTCCTTAACAACCTCTACCTTGAAATACAGAAAAGCCTGGTGAACGAAAGTACTGGTGGGGCAGCCGCCCGGGTCGATTCGGTGGAAGTCACGGAAACCGAACCAGTGGACTTTACCGGTCTCAATACCTGGTCCGGGTTCGGCATGGATGCCACATGGATGGTCGCCGGGACTGTTGAACACTGGGGACATATACATACGCGAACCAATCGCTACCGCGCCGACTTCAGTATCACAGCGGTCTCCAACCAATGGAAAATGGCTGGCTTCACTCTCAAAAGCCAGGAACAGGTGGGTGATCCGTATGTCGGACTCCGATCTGCCAGGTGAGGTGCGGATGAGCAGCCCGTTGATTTCCGGGCAGGCGGACGGTGGGCTGAATTATGCAGTTCAGCGGACCGGCCTGCAAAAGGGACCAATGAATGAGTTACATGGGGTCCCGCAAGGCCCTGTAACTGTTACTTATGAGGAAGATGGAAAGAGTATCACAAATATGCTGAGGTCCCTGACTTCATCTGTCCACCGCACCTTGTAGTCGGCAAACATTCCGAGATCATATATCGATACCCCCTCCTCTGCACAGCGGCGCATATTTTCAATTTGCAGAATATTGCCAACCGACAGATGTTTATATTCCTCGTCGAAGGACATCTGCCATCCCCTGTATGTATCACCGAAACAGCCGCCCAGAATATAGCCGACATCCTGATTTTCTATAGTTGCCACAAGAAACCTCAAATCTCCGGTTTTGTGGGAGGAATGGATCAGATGGGAGTAGAACTCTACAAATTGTAACTCCTGGAAAATGCTTTGATTATGCTGGTATTTCCAGCACCTCTGTTCGATGCGAAGCAGCCTGTCGAGCACCTGCCCGGGGTCCGAGTTATCGGATGAAATCTGAAGTTCGGCATCAGCGGAACGCCTCATAGCCTGTCTTATACTTTTCCTGAAGGCGGCGGTGCGGCGGCTGAGATAGGCGTCCATTCCTCCCGACAGATGAATCCACATTGAGGGAATGCCACTGGCCTTCTGAACCACTCTGTAGCCATCCGCCTGGGACTCAATCAGTGCCTGAAGCCTGTCTTCCGCAGGTACTCCGCCTATCAGAAAGCAACAGGGATACTGAGATGACAGCCTGCGAACGGCTTTGTGCAGCAGATTCAGGGACTGCTCAGGGTCGGGCCCGACGAGTGGACAGGTAAAAAGCCAGTGACCTTCGAAAGGCTCAAAGTAGTAGATGCCCTGATGGCCGGGACGTTGCGCAAACAGGAGCCAGTGTCCATCTTCATGGGCAATCAGAGGCGGAATCAGGCGATGTTCAGGCGACCGGAGAGTGTCGTGAGCTGCCAGTGCCCATGCACTTCCACTGCAACAATCAGGAATTCCGGGCGTCTTCATAACCGCCTCGTCAAACTCAGACCGCCGTTCGCGGAATTCATCCAGACTCAAACATTCCAAAGCACCGCCAGTTTAAATCCGCACGCTGGAAAATAAAACAGAGATTTCGGTGCAAAGCCGAGGCCTCCCGGTCTGCGACGCCTTCGGAGCGACAACAGCGTAATCTGCCAAAAAAATCCCTGGACATAAGTCATTGTGCTCCTGAGACATACAGAGTTTGGGGACTTCTGGTCACCATATTTTGCGTGAAAATCGATCACAATGTGTCCAGAATATGGACATGAGGACCAATCAATCGCCCTGCCCCGCTGGTTCATCCGCCCTGAGCAATCCCGCATCAACCGAGGTTCCCGAATACGCCCGTACACGATTTGACTGGGAATCTTTTCTTAACAAAGAGGAATACCGGCTTGTTGAACTGATCGAAGCCAACATGCGGTCCGGTGACTGGATGACCTGTGCCTGTGGAAGCTACAGCCACCATCTGAGAAGAACCCGCGGCGGGCGGCCGGGAGACCGAATGCTTGGATACCTTGGAAATGAATTCCACATGGCTATAGGCCGACTCATGGACGCGTGGGAACCGGGAGGTATTAACCCGGCGATGAAGGTTGCCAGGAAAAGGGCGGTTGAACTCTACAAAGCGATAGAAAAACGATCCACCCATCTGCTATCGCGGGAATATTACGGCCCGATTCTTTAATCCACTTGATCATAACTAAAACGGGCATTCCCTCTGCCAATGGAAACGGCTGCCACTCAGGTGAGCAATGAGATTGGGGCCTTACAGTGGTCTTACCAGGTTCATGACCCCGGATTCAATGCACGGCGGTAATAATGAGTGGGAAAATTTCAGTTGTCTGAATTCAGTGGTCAATACGCAGAATGGCCGGGAAGACACCGGCCATTTTGAAGTTTTGATACAATTTTCGTAGGTGTCAGTGAGGGACTGGTGATAGCAGACTATTCCTTTGCAGATTCCTTTTTGTCAGTGTCCGGGGCTTCAGCTGCCTGAGGAGGGCCAGCATTTCCCATCAGCTGCTTTAATGCCTCCTGTATTCTGTTCCGTCCTTCCCCTTCCCCTGCAACTCTGCCGGCAATGCCGATGATCTTTCCGATAGGTATTTCGCCAACTACATTGACGACGACGGCCGATCCACCTTCTGAAACCGTGATTGCCAGCCCCATCATACGGCTTGCTGTATCATCTCCCATGGCATAAACAGAGACATTCCCATCGGGAACATTCACAACAGGTATCCATCCGGATCTCAAAGACTGCCTGAGCTTGTCCATTGAGGAAGAAATCAATTTCTGTTTCTCGCTGTCTCCACGGGACTCAAGAACCATAACCCGAACCAGCCTGATATCTTTTGTCAGCTCGGCTATATTGATGCCCATTTCCGCGAACGGATCCTCCTTGCCGCCATTCAGTTCCGAAACCATATTTCTCAATAGAAACTGAGGCAGGTTGACATTGACTTCGGGCCTGAGCGCCTGGGTATCAAAGAAGCTGTCGACGTCGACAAATGCCGGGTCTTCGCGAAGCGGCACGGGCTTTGGGCCGGATTCCTGCGCCTGCGTCACACCGTGGATCACCGTGCAGACAATCATGGCCGCAGCCAATACCCGAATATTTTTCCATATATTCATATTCATACAGATTGATTATATTTTTGTAGTTGCTTTAAAAGTGATTTAGAAATCGATGCATAGAAACTTCAGGATACTGAAATAAGGTGTATATCATATCGCCCCACGGCCGCTCAGTGAAGCATGCCTGTTACCGCATAGATCTAAAGGTTTTCCTTGATGACCCTTCGCGTTTCCCTGACTGACTCGGTGATGACTGGCAACCCTCGCGAAACAATGATTTCGCCGGTTCTCTCGGTCTCTTCCCTGAGAGTCATGCCGATGTAGGCAAGCACGAGCTTCAGTTCTTCAGCAGCCTGACCCGGGCTTGTAGACTGCAGGTCATGGGGTAACTCCGCAGTTGCGTCATTGGTTCGAGTCTGAACAATTTCCGTATCCGCGTCAGAGTGACCGCCATTTTGAAGAACAGCATCAAAATCAATAAAAAGCAGGGACATCATCAGCACAAAGACCGCCATTACCGATGAAATGGCGAACCACGCCCCCGATGGCTGCATGGACCGGCGTTCCCTTGGCAGACTTTCAGCATGCTGCCGGACTCGATCAGGGCACCTTTCTGACTTAAGGATCTGAATCAGTTCTTTTTCGTTCATGGCACTTGTCCGGTTGATTCCAGAGATTCCTGCAGTTTCCTTCGTGCACGGAGGAGATAGACTTTGACAGAATTCACAGGTATGCCCATGGAATCCGCAATTTCCCGATATTTCATTCCATTAACTTCATGAAGAATGAACACTGTCCGATGACTTTCGCTGAGCTGAGAGAGGGCTTTATCAATCCGCTGGCGTATTTCACTGGCTTCCGCCATGATATCCGGTTCGGCTATGGACGCATCAGGATGATTTGCCTCGATGGAGTCTTCGTAAACAAAAACGGCTGAGACACGCCGACGGCTTCTCAACAGGTTGAAACAGTGATTGCGGGTGGTGCGCATCATCCATGCCTTTCCCTTGAGAGTGGAAATATTATCGATATTTTCCCATAGCTTTACCATAACATCCTGCGACGCATCTGCTGCATCTTCGTCATTCCCCATGAGGGACCTGGCAAAGCGGTAAACATCATCAGCATACCGCCTGCACAGAAAATTGAATTTCATGTCCCCCATCATAGGTTACGCCATACTCAACAACGTCAGGGGAGGTTTTGTTACAGAAAAACTGAAGAAAATCATCTGCCAACAGGGCTCCCCGAATCCGGGAAACACCTGTTGACGGAAATGGAGCGCACTGAACTATGAGGATTCAAAGCGGCAGGCCCGATCCGATGGATCGTCGGGTTCTCTTTTTCCGCAGGAATCCCTGTTGAGGTTTGAAAATGATGGATCAAAGGATCCGGTTGACCGTCCAGACGGGTTCGCCGAGAAATTTGAGCATGTCGCAGCGGACATACCCGGTCATCAGCAGATATTCAAGGCGGTCACCGACTAATTCAGCCGGTTGTCCCAGAATACCGGCCAGAACGGAAACCCTTGTTGAACCGCCGATACGGTGAAGACCGCTGAGTATCTGACGGTCAATCGGAGTCAGTGAATGAGGTGATGTGCTGTCGTCCATTTTTCAGATCCTCATTCATGATAACCCTGTTAACTGCAGGAGCCAGTGATGGTCTCTGAAAACCCTGACGTGGAACCCCAGGACGCATTTTTGATTGTTTCTCCCTGCCCCGGGCGGCCCGAATACTGACCCTGACCGGAACGGGCATGCCAACTATCCCCGATTTTACTGGACTTGACACAATGACTGCAGTGGGGCAGTTTTTGTTATTCCTGTATATGGCCTCTCATGATCAGCTGGATCCAGGGAATGCGGATTTGTCGCCATCAGCGCGGAAGACAGCTGAACTTTCAGGGCTTTCCGAGTGTTGATGAAGTCTGAAACTGTCGCCAATAACGAATCCTGTCTCACCGCCATGAAATCGTTAATGTTGATAGCTATTATCCTGCTTGTTCCGGGTATCCGCTGCCTCAAAGCAACTGAGCATGGCCAGAGTCATGAACAGAGTCATGAAGACAACCAATCCGCCAATGAAGTTTTCGACAGCGGGCGCTACGATCTTTATGGACAGATTGAACATAGTGGCTTTCCTTTGATACAGCCATTATCTTACCGATTTCTGCAGTCCAGGAAGGAATACGACTGGGTCCTCACATGCGAACCGCAACAAACATTTGATTCAGAGGGCGAAAACTTCGTCTTCAGTAAAATTACTGTGGCGAGATGGGGTGACTGGTATGTCAAATCCCTCTCCTTTCGAAATGCTTATGATCCCTTGAAGACATTCAGGGATATCATGCGTAATTGGTCGGAGGATAATCTTTTCCCAGACCCTGGCAATGTCTCAAATGCCGGAGGGCAACTGAGAAATGTTTACGGACCTAGTGAAAAAGAAGCTGAAGAGCATAGAAGAAAAGCACTGAAACTTTTCCGACAGATGGCCAAGGATGTCAGATCGGTGATGATCGGGGAAACTGACGAGATAAGGGAGGCATCAGTCAGATTTAAGAATGAAACACGAAATATCACTATAATCTCACGCAGACTCGAAGATATAACACTTTTCAGCGACCCAAGTCTGTTTCTGTTGGGAACCATTAACGAGGTAACACCAAGAGACGAGATCATGGAGATAGCTGACCTGAAATCCAGTCGCAGCAAGCTCCTTCATCCTCTATTACCACAGGAGAAGATCCTGAATGAGATCCTGCTGTGGCAGAAAAACGATAACCCCGGCAATATCAGAGTCAGCGACAGTGTTTCTGCACGGGATTCCCTGCTGACAGTGGATATATTTCCCCGCAATCAAATAAAAATTAGAACTCATATTGCCAGAGCATTCAAACTGGCCGGGGACAGCCCTGTCAATGTCGACATAACTGCAAGTAACTGCCTGCTTCTGCTCTCAGATTCGGATGGAATTCATATCATTTCGGAACCCTCCGCGCAGACTGAATTGAATATCAGCTGCCTGCTTCAAACCATGAATAATTGAAAGTCCGGCTACTGGAAATGGAAATCAATATAATAATCCAGACAGCACACATTTATTTTAATTTTCTATCACACGAAACCAAACTGCCTGGTTTTTCGTGATTCGGCATGAAACAGCGGATTCACATTTTTTATGGGAACAAAAACAAACCTGAGTGTTACCGAGAAGCAGTTCAGCGACGTATCAGGTTTCCAAATTTGATGGGGAAAGAAAGGAGACTCCAGACAATTAACTTGATTTCGTGAGTGAATCATGTGATAGACGGGCTCGGATGATATCACGGATATGAAAGATATTTTATATTGCCCGAGGACAGGTGTCCCACTTACCGAAGTTGACATCGATGGGATCCACATTGAAATCTCCACCGGTTGTGGCGGGATCTTCTTTGACAACTTTGAATTACAGCATTTCGATGAAGAGCATGAGCCGGCCGGAAATAAGTTGCTGGACATCAGCAGCCTCTATCACAGCTCCGAGATTGATTTTTCACAGCGGATTAAGTGCCCTAAGCATCCGCTGGTTGTGATGCGGCGTCATTTTTTCAGCCCTTTCTGCAGAATTGATATCGACGTGTGTCCTGAGTGCAATGGCGTTTGGCTGGATCCGGGAGAGCTGGCAGAAATTCGGGATGCGTTTCCAAAAGAAAATATTAAAAAATTAACGACTGAAAGGTATATCAGCGAGATAGTGGCCAGTGGAGGCTGGAGCGAACACTTTGAAAATGTGGACGAGGCACATCTGTCGATCTCCAGAATCAGTAGGATGATGGTGTGGATACGGGATTAGATTAGATTAGACTGAGTCTTTTCGGTGATTCAGTGGGATCATCCTCTGAAGTCTATTGAACATCCCCACAACTCCTCCCTTTTCCTGTTTACCTCTGTCCGGAAATCACCGGGTCTCAGCAGCAGGGCCCATCAAGCCCGTTCGGTATTCTCAGAGCGCGTAGTACGATGCCCCCATAAACAGGAGAAATGGACCGATAAAGGGGCGAAACTGACTCAAAGCCCGGCCATGGAAAGATTTGACCTCCGGGAATTGGTTTCACAACTGTGAATTCAGAAGGTGATTTCCATGAGGTGGAAAGTTGATTTGGGTGGAAGAATGAAATGGAGCCAGTTGTCGGACTCGAACCGACGACCAGCGGTTTACAAAACCGCTGCTCTACCAACTGAGCTAAACTGGCCCAACAGGAAGTCAAAAGTGCCGAAAAACTCCCTGCCGAGCAAGGTAAAAATGGTCGGACCCTGGGGAAAGATCCGCGGACTCCGCAGGATTCCGGGCCCGGTATGTGGCGGAATTTTCCAGGAATGTCGATTCGGGATGATTCGCGGTCGGGTATGGGAAGCTTTGGGTGAGTCCCGAGGGCTACTTCAAGTTGATTCATGGGGTCGGACGGTGTGAGCCGGGAGGTGGTTCCGGAATTCATTGGCCGATCGCCGACATCCATCACCTGTCAAAGGTTCAAGAGGGATTATTTCCATTTCATTTCAGGAGAATGGTTATCCGGGGATCGCAGCTTTCTTCAGATTTTTCAAACCGGCGGTATGTGCTTCGCGAGCCGGGAGGGTATGAGGACTCTTTTCCTCAATGGCCTGTTCCATGACGAGATGCGGCTTTCGGCCATTTTTTTCGAGGACGAGGAACAGCCTTTGGTAGTCAATATCGCCATCCATGGAAAAGACTTCGGACCAGATTCCATTCCTTGACTGCCTGAGATGGAGTTCGATGATCCGGGAGTGGTAGTGGTCAATGATGTCGAACAGGCCGACTTCCGAGTTGCCGCATCCGCGGTAGACCCAGTGTGAATCGAGGCAGAAACCCACGTATTGGGGATCTGTTGCTGTCAGCATATGGTGGAACTCTCTGGCACCGGCTCTGAGTTCTGCATCGTGATTGTGATAGGCCAGCCTGATGCCCATACCTCCGAGCTGCCGACCCAGAGATTCGAGGGCCCGGGCCTGAATTCTCAGCTGACTGTCATCCTTGTTCTCCGTGCCGCCCCATCGGATCGGGCTGGGATTGGTGACAAGAATGGATGTGCCAAATTCCGCGGCAGCAGCCGCGATTTCCAGAGCCTTGTCAATTGACTGCGGAGCCACTTCCGGATCATGGAGTGTGCTGTTGACATAGACGGAGTCCAGAGAGAGTCCCCTTGGCTTCAGAGCCTGAATCAGCGTCCGTATCTGATCCGGTGATTCACCAATTGGTTCGAACCCATGGAATCCGCAAGCGGCTATCTCATCGAGTCCATGCTGGAGCCGGGTGTTCCAGTCGAGGGAATCCCTTCGGTAGAAAGTCATCCATGGGTAGACATTGGTGGCGACTTTTGGATCGGGCGTCCCGGTCACATCACCTATCGAACAGACTGAGGCAGAAGCGGTTGCCAAAGCGGTGGCGGAGAGGAATTTTCTTCGGTTCATGGTGAACAAATATCCCGTTTTGTCCCGGCCGTCGAGAAGGATGCGGGAGCGGGATAGAATGGGCGAGACGGAAGGTCCTGTCATGACTTATACTTGTCAGCCATGGGAAACACTTCGACGGTCGGACCGGATTATCAGAAGCGGCTGCAGCGGGTCATGTCGCAGGAAATGATCAGCGGGAATGGAATTGACTGCGTGCTTCTGTTTGATCCTGTTGACATTCGATACCTGTCCGGGATGCGGGAGGGAATACAGTGTCTGCTTCTCACCGCCGACTCCATGACAGCCGTCACGACCTGCATGTTTTCCGGGGAGGTCAGGGAAATGGCGCCACATTGCGAGTTACTGGTCTCCAGTCCCAGCCCAAGATTCCGGGCAAATATCTATGGCTTCATGGTCGGGGAACTTGGGCGTCGGGGAGCCAGTTCAGTCGCAATAGATGCATCCAGAACGGCCGTTCAGGCGTTTGATGAGATGCAGTTTGCGTCGAGGGAACTCGATATTGTTTTTCATCCTGTTCGGGATCTGATGGCCTACCCGCGATCTATCAAGGATGAGTATGAAATAGAACTGACAAAGCGATGTGTTGACGTTGCCGAGTCGGCATTCAGGAGGCTTGTCGAACTTGGAGCGGGATTTGTGATTGGGAAATCGGAACGGCTGCTCTCGTGGGAGATCGAAGGGTTCATGAGGGAACTGGGAGCTGAACGACAGGGATTTCCAGGGACAGGGATGATTGTCGCCAGTGGCCCAAACAGTGCGGGTGTCCATCCAGTACCGGGCGGGAGGATTATACAGGAAGGCGAACCGCTTCTGATCGACTGGGGCGCTGAAATTGGCGGATATCGGAGTGACTCCACCCGGGTGCTCTTCCCCGGTAAAGTCCCAGACTGGGTCATGTCAGCCTACCCGGCTGTGCTTGAATCACTGCAAATGGCTGTTCGGGAAATCCGGGCCGGAGGTCCTTTATCCGCGGTGGATCTGAAGGCACGTGAGGTGATCATGGAAGCCGGATTTCCAGAATTTACTTACGGGGTGGGCCATGGTGTCGGCCTGCAGATTCATGAATCACCGTGGATCAGGCCCGAATCGACCAGTTGCTTTGAAGAGGGAATGATCACGACGGTTGAACCGGGGATTTACATTCCTGGCAAAGGTGGCATCCGCATTGAAAATATCTACAGGGTTGGCTCCGACGGAGCCGAAAGACTGGGAGAGCTGTCGGCCGGGTTGAGTGAAATGGTCCTCTGAGACCGGCCACTCGCAGGAACGGGGTGTCATCTTGCAGTGACCGCCGAGCCGGTGCCCCGATCTGTAGGATTGGAATGGCTCCCTGTGTATTCCGCAATTTCAACAGCGCAGTTGAGGAGATCGTCGGACCGAAGCGCCGGGAGAGTGAAAACACGCAACGGTTCTCCAAACCATTTATGAATCGATCCGCGATACGCCGGATCATAGTGATGCTCAAGCATGAGCCTTGCGGCTTCAACCCACCGTGAATTCTCCAGGCATTGAATCAGCGCATGCCATGCCGGGGTGTTTGCAAAACGACGGGCTGAGCTCAGATCCAGCAACAACTGTTCAGGCTGTGATATATATTCGGGGTAACCATCCACAAGAAAACGGGCGCGCACCTCAAGAGGTGCGGTGACTTCAATCACCGGGGATTTTTTGAAGCTGTTCCAGAAATCAGGGGGCAGACGGATACTGCCAATGCGATGACTTTCGCTCTCAGAAAAAACAACGCGCCCGGGGTCAAACTGTGTCAGTTTCTGAAAGAGCAGAGATTCAAAATACTTCTGCGATGGCTGAGCCGTCCCGGGAAGAGCTCCAAGAGCAGACCCACGGTGACTGGCAAGGTTTTCGAGATCCAGAACCTGATGCCCAAGATCCCTCAAATGATGGAGGATTTCAGTTTTGCCAGTGCCGGTGAGGCCTCCGACAAGCACCATCCGAATTGATTGGCTGATGCTTTGAATTCCGCGCAGAACTTCCCGCCGGTAGGTGCGATACCCACCCTCAAGGAGGGTCACCCGCCAGCCAATGGCTGCCAGTATGGTTGCCATGGAATGACTGCGCTGCCCACCCCGCCAGCAATACAAAAAGGCACGGTATGACTTGTCACGCTCAATAAAGTGACGACGGATATGACCCGCGATATTCTCCGAAATAAGGGCCGCCCCAAGCTTCCGGGCCTCAAATGGACTTGACTGCTTGTATATGGTCCCTACAAGGGCACGCTGTTCATCATCCAGCACGGGAAGGTTTATCGCTCCGGGAATGTGGTCCTCCAGGAACTCGGAGGGAGATCTCACGTCGATGATCTCATCAAATGAAGCTGAGCCATCCGGAATTTCTGTGGTGAACTCTATGGGAGTCACGTTCCAGGAGCGTCCTTCCTGATGACAAGTTCGCGGAAGCCGGTCGCGGTGTCCGGTTCCCTGAGAAAACGGGTTCCCTGCAGCTCATTGATAACGATCTCCGCCGTGGTGCGGATGGTGCTGCCATTCAACAGATGGCCGCCGTAAGTCCGGCCCTCGCTGTCGGCCACAGCAAGGTGCAGGTGCAATCCGCTCAGACTGACTGTTCCATTCAGGGAGAGAATTTCCCAGTCCCGGCCCTCATTCCATGCTGATGACACACCGGCAAATCTCAGGGAAACGATGCTCAAACTCCCCACAGCGGATCCAATAACAGCCGCCCGGACCTGTCGTGACTGAGCCCATCGCTCAATCTCGACTCGAAGGTCCGAGCCAGGGTAAAGACGGACAGCCCACACCCGCCCCATTTCACATGCAACCCATTCAGGTGATTTCATTCCATTTTCCAAACATCATTCAGGTGCCAGGCACATTTTTCATGACGGACTGAATGTATCATCCGAAGCATGGGGTTGTGAAGTGGAGAAGAAATGGTCTGCCGTGGAGGGCGTCCCCAGCATCAGTTCCAGTCGAGGCAATCCGGGGCAGACTCTATTTGAGAGGCAGTGACCACCATGCTTCCGCCTCCTTCTCAAACCGTGAAAGAAGCTCCGCAGGCTGAGTTCCTGTTTCCCTGAGGCATTGCAGCGACAGACTATTGTGGCGCTTGGCAAGGCGGGTGCCACTGCTGTCTGTCATCAGAGGACAATGAAACCATTGAGGCGTGGCCCAATTAAAAGCCTGGTAAAGGAGGATCTGTCTGGCAGTTGATTTCAGCAGATCCTCCCCCCTGACAACCTCTGTAATACCCATCAAATAATCATCAATCACAATCGCGAGCTGATAGGATGGTATTCCATCATGGCGCCAAATGACAAAATCTCCAAAGTCACGGCCCGAGACAAAACGAGTCTGCCCGCGACAGTTGTCGGCAAACGAAACAGCAGCGCCATCCGGCACTCTGAAGCGGATACTTGGTTGACGCCCGGCAGGATAACAATCCGGTGAGCGGGATCGGCAGGTTCCCGGATAGACAGGTTCATCGCCCGTTTCATGCGGCGCACCGGCTGCCTCCAGTATGTCCCGCCTCGAGCAGAAACACGGATAGGCCAGCCCGGCATCCAGAAGCCTTTGCAGATAGATCTGATAAATCCTGATTCGATCACTTTGAGAAACCGGGCCGAAATTCCATTGAAAACCCAGCCACCGGATATCATCGACGGCTGAACTCACGAACTCCTTCCTGCACCTGGCCTGGTCAAGGTCCTCATTCCTGAAAACCAGATCACCTCCAAACATTCCTGCCCGCTTCCAGGCAACCCAGAATGTCCGGGCATGCCCGAGATGCAGTTTTCCAGTTGGAGAAGGGGCCAGTCTGGTCCTGTATACGTTTCCAGCCACGGATTGAGGATATGCCGACGACTCAGCTCAAACAAGAAGTCCGGTTCTGCCGGGCTGGACTGGCCGGATCCCTCAATAAGGAGCCTGTCACCTGATGGGTCAAAATCGGAAGGTGAGCCGGTTTTGATGAAATCAGTCGGAGTCGCCAATTAAGACTTCAAAAAGCAAAAAGGTCTGGCCCGGCCCTGCAGCAATAATTTGCGCGGGTTATCCTGCTGCAATCAATCCTGGTCTATTGTCGGTGATCCAGTGATAAGTGCTCAGTATGGCCGGAGATGTGAGTCCGGCTTGTCAGGACCTGAACCTGCGGTAGGAAAAGAATTCTCCGTGCTCAGCATTGAGAAATGGATGCGCCTTTCGCATCCGCCTTCGGAACGGTTCGGTGACCTCCTGGAAGAAATTCTCCACAAAGCCACGGCTCCCCAGTATCAATCCTTCCGTGAAATACCGAACCCGCGTCAGCAGCGGATGGGATTGGTCCTCAACGGCCTCTGTCGCGGGTGTTTCAGAGTTCAGCCTCTCCTTGCTGTCAACAGCCTTCCGCCGATGGGCCTGCTGATGGCTCCGGTCTTCAAAATACTTCGAATACGCCGCCATTGCCGCCTTCCACTCGAGCAGATTCCCGCGTCCGGATATCAGCTTCCGGATCCCGGCCTGGGCCGTCTTTCCGCCCGCAACTGCCATGGCGTAGGAACACCATCGGTAGTCGCGTGGATGGCCCACTATCCCTGCACGCACCGGGTTCAGTTCGATATATGCCGCAACATGCAGCAGCGCATTCTCACTTCCCTCCACAACGACACTCCGGAAACGGCTGTCCCACAACG
>JAUIAG010000427.1 GCA_030425355.1 Verrucomicrobiia bacterium | reverse complement strand
CCATGCGATCCGGGACAATTGAGAAGGCTACGGCTGATGGCTGTTCAGCAGCCTCACTGCCATCGAGTGAAAAAGAGGAGGACTCCGACTTCGGGAGACCGCCCGTCACCATCGGCCGGTTTTCAATGCTGCTGGAAAGCATGTCCTTGTCGGCATCATCGAACCCGGCGGCGGTGCCGAAATAGTAGGACTGAGACACCGGTTCGGAGTTCTGTTCAAGGCTTTCCGATATCCGGTTCTCCACGGCCAGCGGCAAATCGTCTGTTCCAAGCCGTTGCAGTTCATCACGGATCTCACTGAAAGGCTGTTGCTGCTGCAGTGCAAGTTCTCCGGAGACGCGGGGTGACTGCCGCTGGATCAAGGAGTTGGCGACAAGGAATGTCAGCACGGCACAGGCCGCCAGCGCGGCCACGGAAACCGCTGAAGTAAACAGCCGGGATGGCGGGCGTGCTTCAGTGGCAGCGCTGCCGCTCAGGAAGTGCCGGCGAAGTTTCCCGCGTGTTTTCTCCGGGAGACCATGGTCGGCAATGGCATACTGAAATCCCTGAATGAGGAGATTCCATAATCGCCGAAAATCGGCCAATCCGGCCTGTCGTGAGGGATGGCTTCCCGCAAGATCCAGCTCACGGCGAAGCTGTTCCACCTCGTAGTCGGTGAGTTCTCCCGCTTTCCATGCGACATAGAGAGCCTCCAACCGATCATCCTGCAATCGATCGGGAGCCGCGGGGGATTTGCTCTCGTTATTCATAATGTGAAATGGCGGAAAACGATTTTCCTGCATGGTCACTGACCGGTCTGCATGCCGCCCGTATTACAATCCGAGCATGCGGGCGTTCTGCAGCATGGAGATGAGATTGACGACGGACTGGTTTCGCGGATAGCTGTTCTGAATTTCTGCCAGACGCTCATTGAGATAGCTGAGGTCGACTTCCGCCCCGTAAGGGTTACCGGCAAGCTTTTCAGCAAAGGCCGCGCTGCTGAAAGCAAGCTTCATCGCGGGAGATGCCAGCTCCATCTCCGGCACAGCGGGAGAAAAGGACAACGGCCTGTTCAGTGTCTGCACAAGTCCGGATGACGGGTCACGGTAACGCAGCCTTGCCCAGCCGAGGGGGCCCTGCCCGTCCGGAATGACCTCGATCATATACAGGGCCTGCCCGTCCTCAGCCCTGGCTATTTCACCGGCATCAACGGAATCATCGAGAAACTGCTGGCGGGTAAGCCGGTGGCGAAGATAACCCACCTGACGATAACGACGGACTCTTGAAGGGTTGAACTCCACCTGGACCTTCACGTCACGGGCCGCCACATTGAGCGCACCGAGCCATTTGTCTCTGAAGTATCCGGCGGCCTCATCCGGGGCGTTCAAAAAGCCGTATCGGCCATCACTGTGACGGGTCAATTCCTCGAGCATCCGGTCATCATGACCGTCCCAGCCGATACCGAAGGCGTCGAGGGAAATGCCGGAGCGGCGTCCTGCTTCCGTCCTTGTTCTCAGCACTTCAGGATCGGCGTTGCCAAGGTTGGCAGCGCCGTCAGTCAGGAGCAGAATGCGGTTGTCACCATTTTCCATGAAATAGCGCCCGGATGTGCTGTATGCAAGATCCAGTGCCGCTTCGATATTCGTTCCGCCCTGAGGACGAATCCGGCGCACCGTGTTGAGTATATCTTCCGGATCACCGCCTTTTGTCCCGTCTATCCACAGAGTGGGTGTTCTGGCGAAGCCAACAACAGATATCCGGTCTGTAGGTTTGAGTGTCTGTCCAATGACATCGAGGACCGAGTTCACGACTTCGGCACGGTCCGGCCGTTCCATGGATCCGGAGGTATCGAGCAGGACAACCAGATTCATCGGCGAGTTTCTGTCCCAGCCTTCAATGGCGGTCTGAACTCCAATCCTCAGCACTTCACGGCCCGGCTCAAATGGATGAATGGCACGATCGAAATGGATGGCCACCGGATCCCCGTCACCTGGGGCCGGGTCGTGGTAATCAAAGGCGTTGATGAATTCCTCAGAGCGGATTTGTGAGGGATCAGGAAGCCGATTGGCATTGAGAGCCGCCCGCGCAACCTGAAAGGACGCATCGCTGGTGTTGAGTGAAAAGCTCGAGAACGGATCATCGGCAGTCTCAATTTCCGGATACGGCTCACTCTCCATCACCGCTGGAATGGTCTCTTCTTCCACCAATGATTCCTTGAGCGACCGGGATTTCGCATCGATTGAGTCCAGTGTCACGGAGGATTTCCGTTCGGTGATACCCCTGTCCCCCGGAGCGGGCTTTTTCCCGAGAGAGAGAATGCCCTGATTATTCCCATATTCGGCTTCCGGGGAAGGAAGGCCGTTGTCAGCAGAGAAGGACCATCTGCCATCAGTCGCTGATGGAGGAGCGGGAACAGCCGTGCTCCTTCCTGGGGCCCTGGACTGACGGCGGTAAAGCCCGGCGATCCCGGCGGAGTCCGCCAACTCTGTCTGCCCCACAGTTGACTCCAATGTCGAGTATAGTTGCAGTTGGCTCAGCTCTTCCACTTCACTATTCGCGGGGACCGGCCCCGCAGCGGGTGAAAGTCCCTTGTTGAGACCCTCCATACCGCCTGACCCTCCTCCGAAACCGCCAGCCAGAGGCCTTCCCGCATCAGCGGAATAGGACCTGGACAATGTTTCAGTCCGGATTTCCCCGAGGGAATGATCTGCTGCCACCCCTGAACCGCCGTAGGCAAAATCACTTTGTGCTGCCACCCCGCGGGCAGCTCCGGCGGTGGGGTCGCGGAATCCCGGAGTGGACTCCGCGTCTGAAATTCCTGAGGAAGGCAGGCCGAATCGGAACCCCGCTTCCGGTTCACTTTGCGGTGCCGAAAAATCCGAACTGAACGGGCTTTCGGAATCGGCGGGCTGACCAGTAACGGCAGTTGTGGCTGTCACAGGCGCTGTGGCCGGAGCGCTGACCGGGGCCGGTGGCGCGGATTCAATTGCCGGAAGGCCGTATTCCCGGGATATTGACCTGGTTGAAGCGCCCTGTTCATACCACTCATCCTGAGGTCCGGCGGGTTGTGAAGGCCTGTCATCCAGAGATTCGC
>JAUIAG010000426.1 GCA_030425355.1 Verrucomicrobiia bacterium | reverse complement strand
TATACCCCCTCAAATGGACTGCATGGCTCTGGGCTCTCGTTGTCATATTCTGGCTCAATGCCCGCGATCTGATCATGGGTGAAGCCATCAGCTACGGCCTTCTCATCGTGGCGATTTACTGGCACTGGCATTTCTTCCTCCGGTGGATCAATGCCGAGAACGGGGTCGGCCCGATACACTTCCGGTGGCGGGGAGATCTGATCGGCCGAACACTCTCGTGTTTCCGCTGGCTGGTGCCCGTATTCTGTATCTTCAGCTTTGTTGTGACGGTTCTGGAGTTCTATGGCGACATGGTCCTTCGCGATCTCATAGCCGAGCCGTCCCTGATGATCTGCTACCTGGCATACATGATTTTTTTCATGCTCATCCCGGGTCGGGGGGGAAAGAACCTGCAGGCATTCTTCGATCAGACCGGGGTGGGGTGGCTGCAGCGTTTCGGTTCAATCTGGAGGTGGCTGTTCATCATGGTTCCCGCGGTGCTTTTCGGGCTGACAGCCTGGGGCTATCATTACGCCGCCGTGAACCTCGGGCTCCATTCGCTTTTCATGCTGCTGTGGCTCGGTTCCGGCCTTATCCTTTATTTCACCGGCATACGGTGGTTTGCAGTCAAGGAACGCCGGGTTGCCCTCGAACAGGCCATCGAACGCCGGCGCCTCCAGCAGTCACAGCAGAAGTCCGATGACCCCAACAACCCGTCTCTACCCCCGATTCCCGATGAAAGCACCGAGTTCGACCTCTCCACCGTCAAGGACCAGACCCGCGGGTTCATAAAATCGCTCTTCGGCATCTTCATGCTTATCGGCCTTTATTACATCTGGAAACAGGTCTTCCCGGCCCTTGAATTCCTCGACCAGGTCAAGCTGTGGAATTACAAGGCCATCGGGGATGAAGGCACGGAAATCATCAAGTATTTCACACTTTTTGATGCCTTCCTGTTTCTGGTGATAGTGTTCCTGACCACCGCTGCGGCCCGGAACATGCCCGGGGTGATTGAGATCACGCTACTGGAAAGGCTGCCGCTTCAGGCGGGTGTCCGATACGCCATCACCACCGTGCTGCAGTATGTCACGGTCGCCGTCGGCATAGTCATTCTATTCAAGCTCCTCGGCTTCAAGTTCGAGCAGTTCGGCTGGATCCTTGCGGCGCTGTCCCTCGGTTTGGGCTTCGGCCTTCAGGAAGTTGTCGCCAACTTTGTGTGCGGTATCCTGCTCCTCCTGGAAAGGCCGATCCGAGTCGGCGACATCGTCACTGTCAGCGGCATCACCGGCCTGGTTTCAAAAATCCGCATCCGCGCCACCACCGTCACGGACTGGGACCGCAAGGAATTCGTCGTCCCCAACAAGGAATTCATAACCGGGCACATCCTGAACTGGACTCTCACCAACAAGCTCAACCGCGTGGTCATCAATGTCGGCATTGCCTACGGATCCGATATTGAAAAAGCCATCCGCGTGCTCTCCGAAATTGTTCGCAGCCACCCCAATGTCCTGAAGGACCCGGAGCCCATGATTACTTTCGAGTCCTTCGGGGACAGTTCCCTTAACCTCGTCGTCCGCTTCTTTCTCCCGGATCTGGACCGGCGCCTCATGGTCATCCATGAAGTCAATACCCGCATTCACGACCGCTTCAAACAGGAGAATATCGAGATCCCCTTCCCGCAGAGGGATGTTCATCTCTACAATATGAATCCGAATTCATCCCCGCCGATGACATGACCCCAATCAATGCGGATTCAAATTAATGTCCCATCCGGATGCCAAATCTGGTATCAGGTTGGGAGACAATGATCGACATTATTCATGAGCTGGAATGGCGGGGACTCCTCGCCGACTGCACGGATCTCGATGAGCTGCAAAAAAGACTGTCAGCCGGTCCGGTGACTCTCTATTGCGGATTTGACCCCACCGCCGACAGTCTCCATGTCGGCAACCTCGTCCCTCTTCTTGCGTTGCGTCGATTCCAGCTTGCCGGACATCGCCCCATTGCCCTGGCAGGTGGTGCCACCGGCCTTATCGGGGATCCGTCCGGTAAATCAGCCGAACGCAATCTGCTCACCCACGAAATCCTTCAGGCAAATATCCAGGGCGTCTCATCGCAGCTCAGCCGCTTTCTCGATTTCGAAAAGACGGAGAACCCGGCACTCCTCCTCAACAATGCCGACTGGACCGCTCCGGTCTCCTTCCTCGATTTCCTTCGCGATACAGGCAAGCACTTCTCCATCAACATGATGGTGCAGAAGGAGAGTGTAAAATCCCGTATGGAAGACCGTGCCAGCGGAATCAGCTACACCGAATTCAGCTACATGCTCCTGCAGGCCTTCGACTTCCAGGTGCTTCAGAAGGACCACAATTGCGATCTCCAGATCGGTGGTTCAGACCAGTGGGGCAACATCACCGCCGGAATTGACCTGTGCCGGAAGAAAAACGCCCGTCCCGCCTTCGGTCTCACCCTGCCGCTGATCACCAACGCCGATGGAAGCAAGTTCGGCAAGAGTGTCGACGGTGCGGTGTGGCTTGACCCGGCCCGCACCAGTCCCTACCGCTTCTACCAGTTCTGGATCAATACCGATGACCGCGACGTCATCAAGTTCCTCAAGTTCTTCACGTTTCTTGACCGGGACCAGATTGCCGAACTGGAGAAACTCCATGAGGAAAACCCGGGCCGTCGGGAAGCGCACCGACGCCTCGCCCTCGAAATGACCACGCTCATCCATGGTGAGGCCGCCGCCGAGGAATCCATCAAGGCCAGCCAGATTCTGTTTGGCGGAGGCCTCGAAGGAATTACCGAATCCATCTTCCGCGAAATTGCCGGTGAAGTGCCCACCTGCAAGGTGCAGAAATCGGAATTCGAAGGCGATGGACGGTCCATGGTCGACCTGCTCGTGGATGCCGGATTGTGTCCATCCAAGGGACAGGCCCGCAAGGACATACAGGCTGGCGGCATCTACCTCAATAACATCCGCGTCACTGATCCCGCCGCTGCCGTGGCCTCCTCAGACCTGCTCTTCGACAAGTTCCTCCTCCTGCGCAAGGGGAAGAAGAATTACGTGGTGGTCTCCGTCGAATAGAGCAGGGCGGGGCAGGGCGGGG
>JAUIAG010000060.1 GCA_030425355.1 Verrucomicrobiia bacterium | reverse complement strand
ATCTTTGGAGTCTTTTAGACTACATTGTTTTTTTTACCTTCCAGAATAAACCTGTGGTGGAGTTTGCGGGAAAATACGAAAGCAACCCAGGTCGTCGAAGCCATTTCTCAGGCATTCAGGCCGATGAATATCAGGCCCAATGCCATTTTTCATAGTGACAGTTGGCGGCCATACAGCGCAGCGAAGTTCCACAATCTGCTTCGTCGGAAGGAAAACCGCCAGGCCAAAGCATAAGTGCCCTGGGAAATCTCTATGAAAATGCGTTGGTGGAATCCTTTTTCACCACCTAGAAAAGGGAATCTCAGGAACTGCAGAATTGCGCGGATATTCATGAATTCCGACATGAATTCTTCAAACACATCCAAGAATACTATAACACCCCACGATGACACTCTTGATAGATTGCATGCCAATGACCGCTGCGACCGTCTGCCATCGAGCGCAGAGTGTTCCATGTCCATCCGGCCCCGCTACGGGCATCGAAGGCATGCCGAATCGAATCTCGTCGAAAAACTGAAAGCAAGGCTGGCGACTTGACCCCTTCCGGTTTTCCAGCTACGATCCCCCACGGTTCAAGGGGAGTCGATCGCGGAGATTCCGTGCGCCCCGGCAGTGCCAGAAAAACAATGATCCCCGGAAGACCGACGACACGCTTCGAAAAGGGGTCTCCCAAAGGTTCTATTCCCGTGCGCGCAGCAGTTTTCAAATCGCTTCTGATTCTTCTCCTGGCTCCTTTGTTTCTGAAGGGGCAGGCCCTGATCGATCTCGGGGAGTTTTTTCCGGAAGATATCTCGGCGAATGGTTCGGTTCTGGTTGGCAGGGCCGGGTTCAATGGTCCGATCGCCAAGTGGGAGAACGGACAAGTAGAGCTGCTGTCTTTGGACTCCAATACTTCCACGATTGCGCTGTCAGGCGATGGATCAACCATCATTACAGAGTCAGAAAAGTGGGTGAACGGTGCGGTGAGTTCGATTATTGAACTTGGCACGGATGCCAGCTTTTACGCCAAGGATGTGTCGGACGATGGAACGGTTATCGTCGGTGATTTGCTCGAATACCCGGACGGCATCGAAGGTCAGGAGGTGCAATCGTCAGCAAAGATCGTGAATGGCGTGCTCCAGAGGCTGGGGATTCCCGCAGGTGTCGATTCCCCCACTCAACGGAGAAGGGTGGATGCCATTTCGGGTGATGGCCGGGTGGTCGTCGGTAATTATTATACTTCTGGTCCCTTTCCAAGGCTCACACCCCATCCAATCAGGTGGGACGGCAACGCGACCGAGGCTCTTCCCGTCGTCGATACGGGCAATCCGCCGTTTTTCGGGCATACGGTGAGAAAGGTTTCGGCGGACGGCAGCGCGGCGGTTGGCACAGCCGCGTTTTTTGCTGGAGGGAGTGCCTATTTTGATCATCCTGTTCTCTGGGCGAATGGCTCAGTTTCACAGCTGACCGCGTTCGACGGCCTGCATCGTTCCGTGGAAGGAATTTCTGACGACGGAACCCTGGTTGTGGGCAACCAGGGTTCCGGGGCCTATGTCTGGACATCTGACACTGGCATCAAAGATCTCAAGGATCTCCTGTCATGCGATCCCACGCTGGACCTGACAGGCGTGGGGTTCTTGCGTGCGAAGGCCCTGTCCTCGAGTGGCAGAAGGGTAGCATGCTACAGTTCTATCCAGGGAGCCTATCACGGCTGGCTGGCCAAGATTCCAACACTCCATGTCGAAATCCTATTGCCAAGTCCGTATTCTCAGGTGGATGTGCCTTTCGAGGCAACTGTCAGCGTCAGCTCCACCGAGCCGGATCCGATCACGGTATCGTTTCCCGATGGCGTGCTTACCGCGCTGGACGAGCAATTCCTCCAAGTCACGGTCGATGAAGCGGATCCCTTCGTTCTGAGTCAGGAGGAGCCGGTTCGTACTTTCAGCGCGCAGGTCGTGCCTCTCAAAATTGGCACCGGAGAGCTGACTACGACCGTCGAAGCGATGATCGAGGGAGCTCTGGAGTCCTGCACGGCGACGGTCGATGTCATCGTTCCTCCGCTCACCGTCACCCTTCGAGCACTGCCGCTCGTCGAGGAGGAGCCGATTGTCAACATGGAGCTTACCGAAGTCGAGGGTGAGATGGTGGTTACAAACGAAGAGGGCGCCGTCATCGAGCCGAAGATAGAAATCACGGTGCGGAACGAAAGCGACAAGCCTTTGGATGTTCTCCTGCAGGGGCTCGATCCGCGTGCCCGCGACGAGTCCGAGGTGGTGGGACGGATAGAAACGAAGGGAGAATTTCCCATCGAGCTCGGTACACTCGGCGCCGGGAAGGAGGTAATCCGGGAAATTCCGCTGAAGATATACAACGACGGGCGCTTCGAATTTTCGGCGCTCGCAACCGGTGTATACACCGGCACGGATGCCCAGTTCAGCAAGACATCCACTGGCGCACCGATCGCGGTCGGCGAGCGCTACCCGGTGCAGCTGGAGCTGGAGGTCGTGCGTACGCCGGTGATCACCAGTCAGAACAACGGTGCCGTCCTGATTCAGCCGGGCGGGACACTCAAGGTCATCGCTTCGGTGGAAAATCTCACCACCAACAGCACGCTTGAGTTCTACGGGATCAAGGCCGAAAAGAAACTCAACGCGTTTGGCGCGGCCCTTACCAGTGACGAGGGCAACCAATCCGAGCCAGCCTTCGTGCACGACCACTCGGTGGAGGCGAATTCCTCGGTCATCCTTTCCGGACTGATCCGCACCAACAAGGACGGCGCGCCTTCCGGAACCGTCACATGGCAGGGGCTTGAGGACATCAGGCTGATCGACGACACGACCGGCGAGGAGACGGAGCTGACCATGGACGACGTGCTCGTGAAGACGACCGGGGCCCAGGTCACCGGCTGGCTGGGCGACCCCCTCGCGCTGCGGGTGATTCAGGATCACTCCCGTCCGTTCGGGCCGCCTTCGCTCACGCTCGTCCAGCAGACCGCGGTCTACGGCTACGGATCGATGATCGGCATGGCGGAATGGACGTATGACACCTTCGACGCAATCGGCGGCATCGGGCGGCTTGCCGGGCGTATCTCCGGCGATCCAGACTATCTTGCCAACGTGATGGGCGAGTTCTCGCGCGCTGTCTGGGAGGCAGCCCAGCTGGTTGCCACGACTTGGGAGGAAATGTCGCCGCAGCAGAAGGACGAGTTCATCCGCGAGGTCGCCTTCGAAGTGCAGCGCCGCGGACTGCTGCTTGTCGCCACGCGCTCTCCCTTCGATGCGAACGACTACAACGCCGCCTATGACTTCACCCGCGAGGCGACCTACTCGCTGTTCGACGGTGTCGTGCAGGCTTACGCGTCCGACGACCCGGTGCAGATCGCCGAGCTTTGGGGCAGAGTGCACGGACACGTGGCGATGGAGGTACTCACCGCCGCGATCACCGAAATCAAGTTCACCAAATACATTGAGGGTGCCGAGGCCGCCAAGCTCGCCGAGAGTGCCTCGCTCGGGCCGGCACTCAACAACCAGGAGGCGGCGCTGCGCGCGATCAGATCAGGACCACTCGACGAATCGACCGCCCTCGCTGCGTTCGGGCCAGGGCCAGAGGATCTCAGCGCCTTTCAGCGCGTTTTCAAGGCATTCGGCGTCAAAGGCTATGCGCGTGAGCGGGCACCGCTCGCCTACTCGCTTATCAACGAGCGCGAGGTAGCCATCTGGAAAATGGAGGCGATGAAACCCAAGGGGATCTCCGACATCGATGAACTGCTGCTCGGCGACAATCTGCCCACCTTGCCGGGGGCGGACGGCAACCCTGTGGAACTCCGTGCGATAACCGCCATCTTCTGGCCGGAACCGGACGATGCGATCCGGCTGCGGCTGAGGAATGCCGGGCACAGCGAGGAGATCGTCCGGGCGGCCATCGCCCGCGCCGCCAGCCGCCGCAAGGAATACAACAAGTACTTCCCGGAGTTCCGGAAATGGAAGCGTGAGGGCATCCCGATGAAGCGCAACTACGCGGACAACGGCATCCCCGACCCGGTCGGACAGGGCAACCCGACCCGCACCTTCGACTACGACGCGATCTACCGGGGCAATGACGGGCCGGCGATCTACATCCCGAAGGTTGCGAACAAGGATGGCAACCTGCGCTTCGTCTCCGGCGACATCGACTGGGTGCACTTTTCGTTTCTTGACGGCACGCCGCTTGATCCGGACACCGCGATCAAGCTCTACGACGTGCTGATGGACTGCTGCGGGCTGCAGCACCCGGAAACAATCACCTGGATCAGCCAGGGCCGCACGATTTTCGAGAGCAAGATCGACCAGATCGCAGAATACCTGCGCGGCGAAAAGGCGCTGCTGGAATTGTCCGGTGACGGCCCGCGCGCGGTGCGGATCAGCCAGAATCTGACGCGCTTTGCGGCCAACGAGAACGCGCGCAATCACCTGATCTTTTTCGACAACGGCATCAAGTCGCGGCTCCGAGCGACCCTTGCCGATGTGGAGACCGCCTTCGCCAACCTGCGCTCCCGCACCCCGGCCCGGGTCTTTCCGCCGTTTCTGTGGGCGACCAGGGACCTCGATCCGGAGACGGAGACAAAGCTCGACGGCAAGGAGTGGCTCTATCGCACGGGCAATGGTGACGAACTGCTTCTGCGAAACAATGCCAATGGCGAAATTGAGCGCTTCGACGGAGAAGCCTGGGCACCCTGGACAGACAGTTCCCCAAGCCGAGTCATGCGCGATAATCCGGATCCGCTGGCGCTCACTCCAACTACCGGGCTTGCCGCTGATGCTGCCGCCGGCTCCACGGAGCTCTTGGTTTTCGACCTTCCCGCAATGTGGCCCGAGCAGACAAGCGGGCGGGTGGAGGCGTGGTTCGCACCGGGACAGACGATCATCATCGCTCCGGGGGAGCTGACGCAGGAAACAAAGACCCTGCTGTCCGTGGAGCCTTTCATCCTCGGCGGACCGCTGGCATTTGACCACCCGGAGGACACCATTGTCGCGGTACTCCCGGCCGGAATGACCCTGTCCGAACCGGCGAGCATCCTCCTCTCCGTCGTGGAAGACCAGGCATCGGTGGATCTGGTCTGGGCGTCCCTGCCCGGACGATGGTACCAGCTGGAGGTCGAGGCGAACGGCATCTGGCTGCCGGTCGGTCTTCCGGCGCTTGCCGACGGATACGCTCACGGCACCCTGGTCCCGGCGACTGATTACGATCCCGCCGAAAGCTACCGGTTGGTCGAAGTCGACTCTCTGCCCGCGGGTGGCCTGCGGATCCTGAAAATCTCGCACGGTTCCGAAGACAGCTCGATTTCCCTTACATGGGCCTCCACCCAGGGCTTCGAATACCAGATCGAGTTTTCGGCAGATGACCTTGCCGGATTCGCCCCCATCGGTCCGCTGATCACGGCCGAAGACCAAACCACGACCGTCGTGGTTTCCCTGCCTCAGGGCACCGCGCAGGCATTCTGCCGCGTGCGACAGGTCACCGAATAAAAGTTCGGAGCGGAAAGCCGATGCGGTGCCCTGCCGCATTAGGCTCCTTTTTCAATTTTCTCATAGTTCGATTACCTTCTTAAACTGAAGTTCCATCAGTTTGGCATCGACCTTCTGAGGATCCTTGCGTGCAGGGATCTCTCCCTTGACATAGAACCAATACCCGTGCCGAACGTAAGCCACCGCCAATTGCTGGATGAATCCGGCAACCGTCGCCGCTTGGCACTGATACATTCCCCCTCCCTCCTCTCGTGTGAATGACAGCTACTTTGACCTTTTTCTGTCCCTTTTCTCAACTCACTGGCCTTGGTTTCCCACCATTTCTCTGATTGCTAATTACCAAATATTCTGGTATTTTGGTACTATAGGAGTTTTAAATATGGGCAAAAATACGAGTGTCGACATTGGTAACGAACTCAGTGAGTTCGTCTCACAGGGGGTTCAGACTGGGCGATATGGCTCGGCCAGCGAGATGGTTCGTGCGGGTTTGAGGCTCCTTCAGGACCAGGAAACAAAAATGGCCGCTCTCAGACTTGCCATCAAGGAGGGGCTCGAAAGTGGTCCCGCAGAACCGTTTGATTTCGACGATTTCATGGCAAACCGGAAAGCACGTCGGTAATGCGATCACTTTCCCTGAGACCAAAAGCACGGGAAGACCTCGAGCATATCGCCGACTACACTCTGGAAAAATGGGGAGAGCGCCGGGAAGAGGTTTACCTGGGAATACTCAACCAAGCATTTTCCCTTTTGGTGAAAAACCCAGATCATGGACGCCCCGCGGATGATATTTTTCCGGGCCTGCTAGGATACCGAGTTGGGCGTCACATAATTTTCTATCTGTGCTCTGAAACTGAGATCGATGTGGTGAGGGTCCTTCACCAAAGCATGGATTTCGAACGGCATTTTTAACACCGTAATTACCACCTGCTTTTTCCATTTATTTGCTTGAAAAGAACTCTGAAACAAACAAGCCTATTCATGTCTGCCAAGTGAACATCACTTGTATTCTAAGACAAATATTATTTTTATTCGAACATGAAAACACTAGCATTTTACTAGCGCTTGTGAGCATTCCCGTTGTCGCTACGGTGGCGGGGCTTTTCACCCTTCCGCTTCTAATGCTGAAAAGTAAGATCCAATGGGGGAAAAATCCCCCGAAAAATGGGGTTACGACGAAAGTGAGGAATTGCCTGCAATCGCATTTTTCTTTGGCATGTGCATCACCGCAATAAAAGATTCCGGCTCTTCATGATAACCTGATTTATAATTGAGCTCCTCTATCTCCCGGCAGTTTGTCAGGGTGTTGCATGGAGAGACGTGCGGAGCGCGTAACGCGTAACTCAATTCAATTGTCCGCCAATGCCCTCGTCTGATTTTCCGCTATTCATAAAAGGTTTGGCGATCATAAAAAAGACTCTCCTTTAATTTTTAATATCGCTTTCAAAAACTCACGAGCTTTCCAGAGATCGTCCCGGGTATCACCGTCCCAATCAGGTATTTCATTTTCTTCGATTTTGAGATTTTCGAACCGCTCCCTGATTTCCTGAACTTCATCCGGGCCGCACATATCCGCCAATCGCACATAGTATTCTTTCGGGATGTCATCCCAAACTCCCAAGCCCAGTTCAGCTTTCAGTTTTTCAATATTTTGAGTCCAGTTACTCATGGATTATTATGTAGAAAGAAGAGTTCCGCCATGGGCGTTCGCAGCATTGACAGAAGGCTGCTGGATAAGCAGTATTCATTTACCGCATTGATCGCCATCGTTCGCACAGGTCCCCAGCAGCGTCATTCCATATCGGAAACTCGAATTCGAATCCATCTTTCAGAAGTATGCCGGGAACCACCCTGCGACTCTTCAAAATCAGTTCAGTCTCGGTTTTCAGAAAAACAGCACCTGCCTCAAGCATCCATCTGGTTGCCGGAAGCCCAAAAGTAGTGCCCCATGCATCCCGGAGTGACCGCATGAACTCCGCGTTCGGTACGGGATTCGGAGAGGCCAGATTGACAGCTCCCGCAATGTGTTCCTTCTCCAGGATCCAGTCGATCGCGCGCAGAAAGTCGCGGTCGTGTATCCAGGATACGTACTGCCTGCCGTCCCCTGACTGTCCACCGAGTCCCCTCCGAACGAGGCCAAGAAGTGTGTCAAACACACCACCCTCATCCGGGCTCATCGTCATCGCGGACCGGAGTTTCACTACCCTTGTATCCGGGAGAGCGAATTCATCGGTCACCTGTTCCCAGGACCGCGCCACGTCGATACTGAAGCGCCAGGTATCTGGAACGTTTGGTTCGTTCCCGCCCAGAAGACCGGTGAACTCATCATTCGCTGCATCATATCGATGGGCGTAGATCGTCGCAGTGCTCGACTGGAGCCACACTCGTGGCGGATCTGACATCGAGGTGATTGCCCTGCCAATCGCACGAGTCGATTGAACCCGCGAGTTCCTGATAAGATCCCGGTTTTGCCGGTTGTACCGGCAGTTGACACTTCTCCCGGCAAGATTGATGACTGCATCAGCCCCATCCAACTCCTCCACCCAGGATCCCTGATTGCAGGCGTCCCAGTAAACTGACCGCCATCTCGCGGGTTGCGGATTCCGACTGAGGACGACAACCTCATCTCCGCGCTGGTGATACCAACGTGCTAAAATCGTCCCGACTTGTCCACTGCCGCCTGGTAACACGATTTTCATAATTCTTTGGTTCGGCCAAATGTGATTTCTTGAGGTTTTTCGCAGTTACCGGAAAATCCCGGGGTTTTCCGGCAGAGTGTGACTGATGGCGTGGCAGGATTTTTTCTGAATGAATTCATACATTCCATTGGGTGCTTTTGTTTCTACCAAAAGGGATTGGTTTTTCAAACTTGGTAATTTTAATATCCGGTTGGAGGCGGGCAATGCTTTGTAGAAAATGAGAGCTGATTGTGAGGAGAGAGACGACAGCCTTGGCAGGGAGGAGAGGCATACGAGGAGTGATGACTTCAGGGAAAAATGAAACTGCGAGCTGACGCGGCAGGGAAATCCTGAGAAGAATCCTTCTGTTACGTGAAAAGACCAGCTGGAGACATGGAGCGCGGACGAGCGTATCTGGCCTGGAACCGCAGATCAGCGGGGCCGGGGATCGCGGAACTCGACGAAGCGGATCTCTCCGGGCGGGATGTCGATGGAAATTATACTGTTCCGGGGTTCGAGGACTTGTCCCGTCATCCATTCAGTTGCAGAACTGAAGTCGAATGCCGGGGCAAGTTCCACACTGGCTGTAGCCTCGGGCCAGACAACTGCCGGATTTTTTCCCTCCTTGAACACCCCGTCATTATTGATCAGCTCGACTACCCAGCCAGCGCGGTTGCGGTTGATCTGATACTGGACGGGATCTCCCCCGATTCGGACGGGCATTGTGGTTGCGGCGATCTCCTCCAGCACCGAAGCCGGAATGGCCTCGGTGTCAGGCATTGGCTGTGCACCGGACACTCCGGATGCATCCATGATTCTGAGATTGCCGGTTGCGGTGAGTCTCGTCAGTAAATCATCGGGGATGGACCGGGCGTGGGCCTGATTCATCAGAATCATGGAGCCATGCGCTGCAGCACGGCACAGTTCGAGTGAGAAGAAACGGCTCAAACTGACCTCGCCGGCCAGCAGGATGAATGGGTACCGGGTCATGGTCTGAGCCGTGACGGTGTTGAGCATGACATCACAGATTTCCCCGTAGGGTGTGGGGTGCAGGTAGTCTGCTTCGGGATTTCTGTCCATGTCGGGATAAGCAATCCTCTGTTCCCCGAAGAACAGCCGGCGTTCGAGCAGGTGATGGATCTGACGGTCACCAGCCGTTTTTTCGAGAACACCCCAGGTTTTTCCATGAAACGGCGCATAACCCGCAAGATGATCCAGAATAATGAGGAGCGGTGTGTGTGGATTGCCCCGGTCATGTCCCTGCATGAACTGATTGATGCGCGCCGCCTCCCTCCCGTGGCTTGTCAATTCCCAGGGCGGACCATCATCGACGAAGAAATAATTGATGCTGTTTTCAGGGGTGATCATGGCGGCTCCGGCAAACCACGCATGCAGCCACATCCGGCGATAAAGACTGAGCGAATGGCCGGCATCCAGCCCGGTGACCGGGGAGGATCCGTGCTGGAGCTCTCCGCGCGTTGTCACGCTGTTCCCGAACCACGGGCTCACCTGAACTGTCCATGGAATATTCCACTGTCGGGCAGCCCCGCGGGCAAAAGCGAATTTTGACTGGGTGAACCGGATATTTTCGCCGATCTCGAGGCCAATGACATCAGCTCCCCATTCCGCGGCATACGCTTCGTAGTGCGAATGGCCGGTGACGCTGATGATCCGCCCGCGCTTGGCCTGTCGATGCCAGTAAAAATATTCTCTCAACTGCCGGTAGCATTCCTCCCGGGTTTGAGGCAACGGAAGGAAACCGCGGTTCTCCCGGGGAATGACAAAATCCTTCTGTTGCTCGTCAAAATCCCCGCCCAGAACAGCCCTCCACCAGCCGGTGTCGCCCTGAAGCTGATGGAAATGGTAGCCCCATTCGCCCAGTTGGATGGCGCTGAAGGTGCCGGTACGGTCCATAAGCCTCAGAGTCTTCTCGTCGTCCTCGCCGACAACGCTGGTGCCGCCCTTGACCTGCATCCTGCCGCCATCCGGAGGGTAGAAGATGGCTGGCCATCCAATTTCGGCGAGGTAGGCAATCAGCGGCTCTGATGCGGCAACAGCGGTGGGCCCCGGATCAAACCCCCGCCCAAGGCCTGACTCGTTCATGAAGGCAACAAGGCTTCGCAATACCTCCGGATCAGATGGGCATCCGTAGAGGGTGAATACCACCTGATCCTCTCCTGGAAGAAGACGCAGGGACGGCATCGAATTGAAGATCTCTCCGGATTCAGCCCATGCGAAGCCTGCCATCCACACTGTCAGGCATGCCCGAAGCACCGTCCGTCCCGCAGCTGCTTTCCATCGCCGGGACGCCATTGTCATTGCGGAGTTCACCGCTTGAAAGACTGGCGCGCCGCCGCTCATTCGTCAACGCCAATGCCCGTCACCGCATTTGATTTGTACACCAGAGAGCCCCAGGAGGAAGCAGGGCCTCGAGGGGACTTTCAGGGACGCAGGTTATTTGTGAACTTTTCTGGAGGGATTTATAGAGTGTATATAATCAGTCGTGATGGCCGGGGTTTATCATGAATCAATTGGGGAATATGGTCAGGGCAGGTCATGCAGGAATTGGGTGACTTGTAATTCATGATTTTCCCTTCGGTTTGTAATACTATCTTGATCAGTTTTCCAGGCCGATGAATCAGTCATCGCCGACTGTGCCATATTCAACGACACCCGGTCGGGAAATTTTATCAATTTTTAAGACACTGTGTGTCCCGATTCTGTATCTGTCTCAGCCACATCGGTTTCTGAAAACAGCTATACGTGTTCCTGTGTCCAGGTGTCCAAATTGCGGGCATTGGGAATCATGGACAGTCAATATCCATATCCACGGCAAATCTGAAGGTATCGGGACAAAAAAATGCCCCCGGAGGAAGCAGGGCCTCGAGGGGACTTTTGGGACGCAGGTTATTTGTGAACTTTTCTGGGGGTATAACGGACTTCTGTTCAGGGAAATGAAGCCGTTGGACTGCAGCAGGGAAAGCCTGTGATTCTCAAGCCGGATTTCCGGGAGATCACCTCGGGGATGAGGCGGCCGGATGTGCAGGGTTTTCTGGTTTGAGACTCTTTCATGATACAGACTTTCACTGTTACTCCTTTGTGAACGGCTTCCATGACGAAATATTCAGCAAATTTTGAGGCATCCACTGTCTGGAAATTGGCAACATTCCCGCTCTGCGGCATTTACGGATGCGAAGCATGCGCTTTTACGTGTCCGCATGTATCATTGTGAGACACGCCTGCGTTCTCATCGGCCTTTCTGATTTGGGCTGGACGGGGGAAGAAGGCAGTATTACCTTATTGTATGGCAGCCGCTTCCAGTAGAAAGCCGGGGTGCCCTTACTGCCTGAGGCAGAAGATAATTTTGTGAAAGGACTGATAGAGACAGCTAACCGGAAAACCGAAAGGGTTTTTCTGATTGGGACAGCCGGTAGGGACCAGGATGAGTGGGAGATCCGCGAATCGTTGCGTGAACTGGCTGAGCTTGCGACCACTGCCGGCGCCGATGTTATTTCTGAAGGGTACCAGCGGCTCGACAAACCCGTGGCCGCGACTTACATAGGTCCCGGCAAGGCTCAACAGTTTGCCGAGGAGTGCAGGGCATTTGAGGTCGATACGGTTATTTTTGATGACGAGCTTTCCCCGGCACAAAGCAGAAATCTCGAAGGCATTTTCGACTGCAAAATCCTCGACCGCACTTCACTGATTCTGGACATTTTTGCACAGCGCGCTCGGACCAGCGAAGGGAAGCTGCAGGTGGAGCTGGCACAGCTTCAGCACCTCTACCCGCGTTTGACGCGCTTCTGGTCCCACCTTTCCCGGCAGAAAGGCGGTATAGGCATGCGCGGCGACGGCGAAACACAGCTCGAAACCGACCGTCGACGTATCCAGGAGAAGATAGGTAAGCTGAGACAGGACCTGGAGGTGGTGCGCCGCCAGCGGGGAACCCAGCGTCAGGGACGGCAGAGACACCTCTGGCCCCTTGCTTCCATCGTCGGATACACCAACGCCGGAAAATCCACGCTGCTCAATGCCCTCACCGGATCCCAGACGCTGTCCGAAGACAAACTTTTTGCGACTCTCGACCCGACCACCCGGCGGCTTCGGTTGCCAACCAATCAGAACATTCTGCTTTCCGATACGGTAGGGTTTATCCGAAAACTTCCTCACGGCCTGGTGGAGGCCTTCAAGGCCACTCTTGAGGAGGTCGTTGAAGCAGACCTTCTGCTTCATGTGGTTGATGTCAGTCATCCCTATGCCCAGGAACAGATCGATGCGGTCAACACTGTCCTCGGCGACATCAGCGCGGATGACAAACCCACCATCATGGTGTTCAACAAGGTCGATCAGCTCGAATCATCCGGGGATCGGGGCCGATGGCTCGAGAAATACCCGGATGCCCGCTTTATTTCAGCAAAGACCGGCGAGGGATTTGATGAGCTGATGGAGGAAATCAGCCGACAGATGCGGCCCATCCGGCGCAAGTTGACGCTTCATATTCCGCATGAGCAGTCAGCCCTCATGGCCAAACTGTATCGGGTCGGAGAAGTTCTCGAACAGGACTACGACGGGCCGGTTGCCCGCTTTAATGTGCTGATCCCCCCACACGTGGCCCATGAGTTCGAGGAGTATGTGATTGTTGAGAATGAGTATGAGCACGATGAGAAAGATGAGAGCCTGCCCGGACGGGGGCATGGAACCGGAAGCCACTCCGATGATTCGGGACATTCCGGAGTCAGAAAGACCGAGGGAGAGACTTCTGAAACACGGTCCCGGTTCACTCCGGAACGGTGAGCTTCTGGCCATCCTCCTCCGCACCGGAACCCGCGGACACTCCGCCATGGAAATGGGTGACGCGCTCATGCGTCGATTCCACTCACTGCGCGGTCTCGCGGCCGCCAGCATAGCTGAACTGACGCAAGTGCCGGGCATAGGCCGGGACAAGGCGGTTGCCCTGAAAAGTGCCTTCACCCTGGCTTCACGGCTGGCCAGTGAGACCCAGTCTGAATCACCTCTTCTTGATGAGCCGCATAAGATCGCCGATCTGCTCCGGGAGGAAGTGAGGCTGCTGCATGAGGAAAATCTCTATGCAATCTACCTGAATACACGCAATCGACTCCTCCGCTGCGAACACATAGGGAAGGGGACACTGGATTCACTTCTTGTGCATCCCCGCGAAGTCTTTCGTCCCGCCATCCACGCAAATGCCGCGTCACTGGTGCTCGTCCACAATCACCCAAGCGGCGATCCGGGGCCTTCACAGGCCGACATCCGCGTCACCCGGGACATAATTCGCGCCGGCCAGCTTCTGCGAATCAGGGTGCTTGATCATATCATCATTGGTCGAAGCAGTTCCATCAACGGATCCGACTTCGTTTCACTCCGGGAGCTGGGGTACTTCTACGAGTGACATTGTCATTCCGGATGATCCAGTTCCGATCAGCCGTCAATTATATACACCCGTCCGGGTATTCACTTTAGAAAGTGCCATTCGGTTATCTCGTTTCATTGACGGTTGTTATTCCGGCATCTGCGGTCTGTGAGTTATTCCTCCAGCCGTTTCAGGTATCTGCCGCGCTCTTGCTGCAGCTGTGCGACTATTTCCGGATGGTCTTCCGCATGATTGGTGGTCTCACTTATGTCTTTCCCGAGATCCGCAAGAAACAGAGGATCAGGCTGTGTTTCCTCCATGGGATCTCTTGAATTCCCGAGCAGCTTCCATCGTCCATTTCTGACTGCCCATTGAGCATTCTGCCCTGCACCCAACTGCCAGTAAAATGTGCGGGGGCTCCCGCTGCGGGCGTCCCCGTCCCTCAATAAACCTGCAATAGATTGGCCGTCCAATTCAGGGATTACACGGTCAGGAATTTCAAGCCTGCATAACTCTGCCAGAGTCGGGAACCAGTCCATTCCTATAGCCGGTGTATGGCGGACCTGTCCACCAGCAAGGCCGGCAGGCCACGAAATTATCGACGGCACCCGAAGACCTCCTTCAAAGAAATTGCCCTTACACCCACGGAATGGTCCGGCAAATCCGCCGCCGCCAAATGCCCTGATTTCCACCGAATGGCCATGATCAGACTGAAAAACTATAATGGTGTTGTCCCGCTGCCCGGTCTGTTCGAGATGGTCGATGACCTCACCGATCATTTCATCCATTGTGGACACAAAGGCGTTATACATATTCCGCGGTTCCGGCAGGTTTCGGTAATAGTCACGCCACTTTTGTGTTCCCTGAAGCGGGTAGTGTGGAAAATTGATTGCCCAGTAGACAAAAAAAGGCGGTTCGTCGTCAGCGGTCCCCCGGGGTGTGATGTGGTCCTTGACTTCCTCGACCATGCGGCTGCCGAAGAACTGCCCGTCCTCCCGGATCTCCACGCCATTGCGCCACAGATCGTGTCGGTTAGGTCCATTCCAGTAGAAAAAGTGAGAAAAGTTATCAATACATCCGCCCATGTGTCCGTAGGATTCATCAAAGCCCTGCGCATTGGGCATGGTATCCTCTGAGAAGCCAAGGTGCCATTTGCCTGTATGAACAGTGTGATATCCATTGTCCCGGAAAAGCTCCGCAAGCGTGTATTCAGATCCCGGCATGCCGGCAACTCCCGGCTGGGACGAGACATTCGCCGGGACGCCTGCCCTGTAGGGAATTTTCCCGGTCAGCAGTCCGGCTCTGGAGGCGGAACAGATCGCCGAAGGGGCATACATCCCGGTCAGCCTGATTCCCGTGGCGGCAAGTTTATCAATGTTCGGTGTTTTGAGATCCGTTGCTCCGTAACACCCGGCATCCAGCGCTCCCTGATCGTCGCTGTATATAAGCAGCACATTCGGGCGGGTTCCTTCAATTGCCGTCCACAATCCCTGTGTCGAAGCCTGCAGGAATCCTGCGACCGTCGCAACGGCCATAATCATAAAATGACTCACGCGTCTCTTAAGAATTCGGAGTTTCATGTCCGTATAATGCCATTTTATCCGCAATCCACCAACCCCGGATCCTTCTGCTACTTCCTTCCCTTCACGACTCGGGTAAAAATCCGGTTTGTGTCAGGGTATTCCGGCTTATATGCTCAGACTGTGTCTGAAAGTTCGGATAACAGTCGGAAAAAGACCGGCAGAGGCAGCGGTGAGGGCTCGAAAAGCAAAGCGGCAAAATCCCGCCGTCGCGCTGCCGGGAAGCTGAAAATCGGAAATCATTGGAATGCGATTTCAATCATTGCCCTGTCTCAGCACAGTCCACTCAAGGCCATCGCCGAACTGGTGGAGAACGCCATCGATGCAGGAGCCATGCACGTTTCGGTCACCAAAGGGCGTTCCGGTGGAAAGCTCTATCTCCGGGTGACCGACGATGGAAGGGGAATAAAGCACGACAGCGATGGCAGACCGGACTTCCGATTCGTCGCCACCCACATCTGTGATTCCATCAAGAAGAAACTCAAGGCCGACGGCGATTCATCGGTCCAGGGTGAATTCGGGATCGGCCTGCTTGGCTTCTGGACACTTGGAGAATCCATGACCCTGTCCTGCGCAGACCGCGAGGGAACACTCTGGGAAATGAGAATGGTCAAAGGTCAGTCGGATTACCATATTGAAAAACGACGGGTGCTGATGACGGCCTCAGGAACAGAAGTCGTGATCCATGATCTCCTGAGCGGGCCGGCTCAGCTCACAGGAGAGAAAGTTGCCGGGTATCTCTCCAGCGAGCTGGGGGAACGCATCCGCAGCACCGGTGTCGAGGTCACGGTCCGGGACAGGGTTTCCCGCTTCGAAGCGGTTGTGACTCCACGGGAGTTCACTGGCACACTGCTTGAATTTCCCGATGAGGTGGCGGCATCCATACCGGATTCGGTTAAAGTCGAAATATATTTTCAGAACCGTTCGAGAAAAAACCGGGTGGCACTTTACAAGTCCGGCACCCGTGTCCTGGAAGATATTTCTCAGCTGGAGGGCTTCGATGTGGCGCCATGGAACTGCGGCATGTTCGAAGGACGCGTCGACGCCCAGGGGCTCAATCTCAACCCTGCCTCCCGTCTTGGTGTTGTGCAGGATGACATGGTGGCTTACCTGAAATCCGATCTTCAGGCGGTCGAATCAGCACTTGTCGACTTTCTGCAGCTTCAGGAGGAACAGGCCGCGGAAAGATCGTCCATCGAACTGAAAAGGCAGGTTCAGTCAGCGATGAGAGAAGCCCTTCTGGCACTGAATGCCAACGGAATACACTGGGGCTTTGGCGACCATTCGGGCAGAGATCAAAGTATCGCCTCATCCTCTGCTGAGAACGCAGTCGACAGCTGTGAAGAGGAGGACGGCCAGAAGCTTTTCTTTGAAATAGCCGGACCACTCCACACCGCGACCATAACCCCTGCCAGTGTTGCCATGCAGGCCTATTCCGAGCAGGAATTCAAAGTCATTGCCCGCGATCGACAGAAACGTCAGATTGATGATCCCGGACATGTCAACTGGGTGGTCCTCGAGGGCCCGGTCTCAATTCTCGATGCCAGTGCCGACCGGGTCACAATCGAAGCCTCCGGAAATTCAGGCCTTGCGCGTATTCAGGCCACTGTGTCGCAAAGGGAAACAACCCGGTATGCCGAAGCTCTGATCACTGTCACGCAGTCAGTTGACTACGTGGAGCCTGTCACAATGCTCGAGGACCGCGATATAGAAATACCTGACTTCCAACTGGAGGATAAGCCAGCAGAACTCTGGCGGTCGCGGTTCAGCCGTTCCACCAGGGTGGTATATATAAATGCGGGACACAGGGACTATTTTTTCGCCTCATCGACACGGCAGTCACTGCTCCGATATATCGCACGCCTTTACTGCAAGGAACTCGTGCTGCTTCACAGTGAAAACAAATCCCCTGCAGAAATCCTCGAACAGTTGACCCAGATTGAAATGTATATGGAATCCGGGCTCCGTGGGCGCTGACTCACGGTTTCACCCGTCGGCTCTCCCAGCCCGCCGGGCTGATCAATTACTCTGACGGGTTACTGTGTTCCCCGTCAGAAATTCCGGTATCCCATGCCCGCGCCTCTTGGCGCGATCACCGGACCGTAAATCTGGTCGGGGTCACCTATTTTGTTCCATCTGATCTTGTGCTGTTCAATGGCCTGTCTCTCAAGCTCGGCTTTCTGCTCGAGAGTGATCATGTTGTTCTGATACTGATCGTCGATCTCCTCCATGCGCTCCTGGAGCTGCACTCCGGCCTTGCGGCGTGCTGCCTCTGTGTTCCTGCAGCCGCTGCCTGACAGCATTGAGACAATCAAAATGGCCGCTATCACCCACTGTCCACAGTTATTGACAGCACCCTGTCCGTGTCCGGATTCAATCCTCATCACCAGCGAGAATAGGCCGAAATTCCATGGATTTCAACAGCAGTCTCTTCTCTCATGCCGTCCCCGGAAAACTCCCGCCGGCAACCCGGGTTTTCCGGAGTGGCCAATGACCCGCTTTGTAGCGCTCATACTCATTGACCGGAGGCGTGAGCCCGGCAATAAGGTTCAGGGACTCAATGTCCGCTGAAACGACAAAACTGTCCCCCGCCTCAAGGCATGTATTCCGTGATGGATGAAGTTCAAACCGTCCACTCTTCCGCAGCCCGATAACAGCTATCTTGAACTCCTCCTCCAGCTTCCCGACACTGTAACCTGTCAGAATCGATTCCTCGACCAGAACAAACTTGGTGATGGTGATGAGACTTCTTTCGTCGCCCTCACCATACGCGATGGCATGATCCAGAGGCGCACGGGTTGCGGCTGCAGCAAGCGACGGCGCTGCAATCTCGGGAATACTGAAAGTCCTGTTTATATCAAACCCGTGCCTCACATTCGTCGCCATCTGCAAATCATACATGCGGAGCACTACCTTTACTTTCGGACAGGCACTTCGCGCTTCAAGAGCAATCGCAAGATTGGCAAGATCATCGGACGTGCAGGGCACGATCGACTCCGCCCGGTCTATGCCGACTGATTTGAGAACGTCCAGCCGTTTCGCATCACCAATAACCACAGGAACACCCCAGCTTCGAACTTCGGCAATGTGAAGGTTGTTTTCATTGCTCTCGATGACCACGGCCTCTTCTCCAAGGTCGAGGATCCATCGTGTGACTTTCAGTCCGATTTTTCCAAGTCCACAAACAATCGTGTGATGAGTATAGGTAGATGCCATAGCAAGGTCCCAGGTGTTTTTGTTGGACAGCGAACCCCACAGCCGCAGGAGCCCCTGTCCGAACACCAGCAGGCCCGAGACAGGAACCGCAAAAAATGCCGCGCGGGCAATGCCGTGCTCCGGAAAAGTTATAGGTGACTCGAAGACAAGAAGGGCCATGACGACATAAATCGCTTCGCTCCAGTCGCAGCGATGGCCGGTTTCCGGATCCGAATAATAAAACCGCAATACCATAACGCTGGCCAGAACAACGCAGATGAATATCCCAAGAAGTATGCTGAAGGTTTTGCTGCCGGGCATGCGGAAACAGGCAATAACAGGCCTGAACGCCCCTCGGAATCTCCAGGCTGACCGCCGGATTCCATGGGGGCGCATCCTGGCTCCTGCCCGTTTCTGCCGCATTACTTTCCTTTCCTATCAGTTTCCCGACTTTCAATCAATGCCTATTGCTTTCACCCGGTGCCAGTCACTTTCGAATCTGATTGAATCTGTCACCTATCCGGAATATATAAAATCGCGTCTGTATTAAAACATATCCGCCTCATCCGTCGCGCTGGCGCAGTCCTGAACAGGTGCTTTTTTCTGCTCTCTGAGGTTCTGCTGCATGCGCAGTAGAATTCCCACCTCATCATGGGATAAATCAGGGTCGCTGGCTTTGCGTGTCAGTTCCCCAATCTGAAAATCAAGAGCGCGGTTTCTGAGTTTAAGCAGAACATCCTCCAGTTGTCTCAGAGGCTCACGAATCGTGCCTGCTTTGACCATGATACTCCGGCACAGCGTGGCCAGCGACGGATCTTCCATCTCCTTGATCCACCCTGCGGTGTCCGGCGGAGCCGCCTCTCCAGTCGCTGAGCCGTTTTCGAACCCGTTCATCCACAACTCAAGGATTTCACGAACATCGGCGGATGTAATCCAGTCCCGATTGATCCATCTTCTTGCATGAAACTGAAATTCCTCGTCCTCCACATTGAGAATCAACTGCAGCAGCCACGACTCATTGCGGGGAAGATCTGCAGGTTCAATTCTTCTGACCGGAGTCGTCTCATCGTCGACTCCAGGCGACAATTCTCCACCCGCGGCCAACCCGGATTCCATGCCGGGCTGGGCCTCGTCGGATTTTCTTTGCTTCTGAAACTGGTAGCGCGCCCATGACTCACGGATGATCCCCGCCTGAGTATGAGTCGCCAGAGCCGTCTTTCTGGCAATTTCATCGATGACCATGGGATTTGGACACAAAGTTGAGACTTCACCCATTCGCCTGGAAAGTTCCTTGCGGCCGCTGTCCGTTCGAAGGTCCAGTTCGCGTCCCCAGAATTCTATCAGAAAATCAAAATAGTTCCTCCGTCGATCGAGAAGATTCCTGAAGGCTTCCGCGCCAAACTCCTTGAGGAAACTGTCAGGATCATGTCCTTTCGGAATGGAGATCACTGATACCTCCATGTCATTTCGAAGAAGCTCTTCCCACACTCTGACCGCCGCCTTCTGACCGGCTGAATCGGAATCGAAGCAAAGGATCACTTCACTGGCCAGTCTCTTGAGGATCCGCACATGGCCCTCTCCGAATGCAGTCCCCTGTGGTGCCACACTGAATGGGAATCCGTATTCGTGAAGCGTTATGGCATCCAGCTGGCCCTCGCACAGAATCGCCTGCTTGTGATCAAGGATCGGCTTTCGCGCACGGTGTAAACCGAAAAGCACCTGGTTTTTCTGGAATACCGGCGTTTCCGGGGAGTTGATATACTTTGCTCCCCGGTCCTCAGCGTTCAGCACCCGCGCGCTGAATCCCGCTATCCGTCCCTGCATATCATGGATCGGGAACATCAGCCTTCCGCGAAACCTCGAATACCGGTGGCTACTGCCTTCCTTCCTCACAAGAAGTCCGGCTGTTTCCAACAGGTCTTCGTCAAACCCCTGGCTTTTCCCCCAGTTCCTTACTTCATCCCAGCTGTCAGGCGCAAATCCCAGCTGAAAATTCTGAATTGATTCCCCCGAAACTCGACGCCCGGCCAGATAGTCTCTCGCAACTTCTGCCGAAGCGTCATTCATCAGCAGCCGGTGCCACCAGCTGCCCGCCTTTTCATTCACATGGTAAACCTTTTCCTTGATGGAACGGTTCTGTCGTGCGTCAAAGCCGGATCCCGACTCATATTCCACCTCAACTCCAAGCCTTTTTGCAAGCCGCTCCACCGCCTCGGAAAATCCCAGCCCCTCGTATTCCATCACAAACGCCAGCGCATCTCCCCCCTTCTGGCACCCGAAGCAGTGAAAAATCTGCCGCGAAGGATTTACATTGAAACTCGGGGTCTTCTCACTATGAAAAGGACAGCAGGCCACAAAGTTCACCCCCGCCTTCTTCAACGGCACATAGCTGTTTATCAGTTCGACGATGTCCGTCGACTGTTTCACCCTTTCAATCGTCCCTTTCGCTATGAATCCTGTCACTGTCCATTCCACTTATACCTGACTCCACCGCCCATGACCACCCGACTCCCGCCCCTAACTGTGTGCCAGGCTCATTTTCCTCACTCCCGCACATCGAGCCTGGCACCCATAAAAGGTGACAGGTACGTTTTGCTTGGCATTTGAGGGTTGGGGTGTTCCGGGGCTCCGGAGGCGGGCGGCAGCGGCAGTCCGGTACACGTGCCAGCGACGTCACGCGCGGCAACTGGCATACCGGCTCCAGTTGCGGGTGACCCGAATCGGTGATTTCAATGTTCTCTGGTTATCTCCGTCTCAGGCTGGGATCAGGGGAGGCTATCCGATAGCCGTCTCTCTTTCGTCTCTCACTCTTTCGGCTTTCGGAACCTCCGGTAGGAATACATTTCTCCCGCTCCGCCCTGAAGAAAACGGT
>JAUIAG010000059.1 GCA_030425355.1 Verrucomicrobiia bacterium | reverse complement strand
ACCCGAGGCCTGAATCAAAAATCAGGCCATTTTTCATCACCCGGTCCAGGAAAAAGGAGCATGGCACCCTGTGGACTGCAGGAGGAAAGTGCATGGCACCCTGTGAGTGACCCGAGGCCTGAATCAAAAATCAGGCCATTTTTCATCACCCGGTCCAGGAAAAAGGAGCATGGCACCCTGTGGACTGCAGGAAGAAAGTGCATGGCACCATGGGGCGGATGTGTCCCGAAATTGCGGGGGATGTCCACATTCCTGCCATTTGGACCGGCATTGTCAGATTGAGTTGAGATTGCGGGCACTTTTTTTCGGTTATGTTCCAGGAGTTTATGCCGACGAGGCCGATTCAGTGGCCACCGGGGCACGTCATCTGCTGACTGCAGTGAGTGCTCATGATGGGGACGAAAGCGAAAAAAGCGCGGGATGCGGTGAGAGAGGGCCTTGAGAGTGGGATTATTGCCATGGATGAATCCCAGACCATGGAACTCATGGATTCCCTGAGGAACTTTTCCACCGATGGGGTGGACTCGTTTGAAGCTATACTGGCTCAGGATTGTCTGATGGTGCTGAAGGTCTTCCAGGAGGCATCCCGGTATAACATCGGACCGGACCGGACACCTGTGACGAGTCTTTCCGAGGCGATTCAGTTGATTGGTGTCGACCGTTTCCGTCGATTGATTACCCGGTTTTATGAACGTTCACGGGGATTGAACCCTACAAGGAAGAAGATCCTGAATGAGTCCGTCAATGAAGCCTTTGTGTCCGGGCTTTTTGCCGAGAAACTTGGGGAGGAGATAGGGATGAAAAATCCCTCTGAGCTTTTGCTGCCGGGACAGATGCAGCAGCTTGCCAGAGTGCTGATTGCCCAGGCGATGCCTTTTGAATTCGAGAAACGCTCGATGCTGATGAACCGAGTCGGCCGGGTGGAGGCGGAAAGAAGGGTCTTCGGGACGACACTTTGTGAGCTCAGCAATGAGCTGATTCAGGAACAGCCGCTGCCTCCACTGGTCAAAGCCTCCCTGCGTGAGGTTATCCAGGTCGAGAAGGACGGCGAGTCCTTTCCGAATTCAGGGGGGAGACAGGCTGTGCTTTCCATGGCCCGTGAGACACTCGAACTGGTGAGCAAGACCGACCTGAACTGGGATACTCTGGAAAAAGGTGTTGCGCAGTTGATTCCCATGATGTCGCGCGAGGTCCCGTTCACCCGGGGAGATTTTTTCCGTTTTGTCCGGAGTGCCCATGAATCGCTCAGGGAGTTCCGTATGAATCGAGGTTCCTCCATGAAGGAGCCGTCGCCGCTGACCGAACGCCTGGAGATCATATCAGAGAACCGTTCCACATTGTTTCCGCCGATGCAGCGCTCCGAGATTCTTCCGCTGTTCAAGATGGATCAGGCCATGGCGGAGAGTGAGGCGCAGGGCGGTGCGGATCATGAGGTGATGAGCGCCATTTCGGCGGCCCCCGAGGCGGCGGAGGAGAAACAAAATGGCGGCAAGGCCGGCTTCCAGGTTGCCAGCAGTATCTTCTCCGTCTTCAAGGACTTCGCCGCAATGGATGTGGAGACCATGGCGGAATTCCTCGCCTGGAGCCATCTCAAGTCCTTCAAACTGAGAAACTGCCTGGTGTTTATTCCGGATGATACCGGGGAGGAACTTTTTCTGGCACACGCGGAAGGGCAGTGGCTGGTCGACGCCCTGCCGAATGTGGTTATCCCGGCACAGGAGCGTTCGATCTTTTCGCCGTCACTCCGCACCGGCCGTGACCTCCTTCTCTCCCTTCCCATCCCGGAGAAGTTTCTTGTGCATATCCCTGTGTGGCTCAAGGACAAAGCTTCCGAACAATCGCTGGGAATCCTCCCGATAACATCTGAGAAAGGTATCCATGGCATGCTGGTGTGTCTGGGCCCCGAGCTGCTCGAAACCTCGGCTGCCCCGGAAATCCTCGCAGAATCATGGACACTGCGCCGCATGGTCAGCAAGGCATGGAACGCCAGAAACCTTCATGCCATACCCCTCCATGACGGCCATCCTGTCAACCTCTGAAACCGCTGAAATTCCAAGAATAAATATTGAGAGAAAAAGTTGACGACCGATAAAATACTGATAACCATACACTTCCAGCGGCGCAGTATTTATGGCGGTTTCTCTCACATTTTCTCGTAAGTTCGGAAGGGTTTTCACCAGGTTTTGCCCTAGTGTCTTGTTGCCACTCCTCTTCTGTTCCATAGGCATATCATACGGAGCACAGGGGGCAGTTGTTTTCCACCATGAATGGGTTGACGACGAAACGGTTGATATCTGGGTATGGATGCCAAATGAGCCTTACATGGAGACTTTTCCTCTTCAAGGACGATTCAGAGGCGACTGGCAGATCAAGACAGGAATTGAATTAGGGGAAGCTCCAACACTTCCACAACGTCCTCTCCCAGTAGTGCCGCCTCAACCGCCCCCACCTCAGGACGGGAAAGAGTGGAATGCTAGCAAGGATTCTCCCGGTGCCTCATTTATTCAAAAAATTATTTCAAACCGACCCGGAAACATTGCCGCCGCCACTGTCCCTGGATTAGATGATACTGCACCACATTTAGTCATAGATGCCACATCAGTCGGCATACGGCTCTCATGGGCCACTCAGTTGCGGCCTGAATTCTGGCAGTTACAGTTTTTAGATCTGGAGGAAAATCCCGATTCAACTGACTGGTCGAGCTGGAAGCCGTATCCTGGGGTGATTGGCAATGCCAGCGGACTCTACTTTGTGACTCTGCCACCTGACACAACATCCGCTCTTTTCCGCATGGTACTTTTGCCGCGAGGACTATAGTTTTTTTATAAACCTCTGCTGCGCAGCCGCTTTTGATAAATACCCGATGTTCACTGTGAGGTGGGCATCGGGATTTTTTATATAGTGCATACATTTTTCGGAAGGATGCCTGCATGCATGGGTGTCCGGGGGCGGGCCGGGGTTCTGGAAGAGGGTTTCTGGAAGAGGATGGACACGGGGATTTACCGGGTTCACAATGACTGGCTCAGCGATTATGAATGTCCTTGTAAATGGCAGACGGGAGGCGTACCGGACCGTGAGTTTCGATTCCGCGGGGAACAGGGTCCTTCTGATTGATCAGAAGCTGCTGCCTCATGATTTCGAGGTGGCTGGATTCGGTACATATCGAGAAACGGCAGTGGCGATTCGGGACATGACCGTCCGGGGAGCCGGAGCGATCGGGGCGGCGGCTGCCTACGGATTTGCGCAGGGGATCCGTGCATGGGCCGGCGGTTCCGGAATAAGCGACGGGTTCATGGAATATGTGGATGATGTTTTCCGGACGCTGGGGGAGGCTCGGCCGACTGCGGTGGATCCAATGAATGCTTTGCGGTGGATGCGGAAGGTTCTGACGGATTCCGGACTCGGGAGCACGGAAGAGTGGGGTGTCCGGGCGCTTGACCTTGCGGATCAGTTTGCCGATGAGGATGTGGCTCACTGTCAGGCAATCGGCGGGCACGGAGCCTCACTCATCCGTGAAGGGATGAATATCCTGACCCATTGCAACGCCGGATGGCTGGCATTTGTGGACTATGGGTCGGCCACTGCTCCGATGTACAGCGCATGGGACTCAGGGACGAAGTTTCATGTCTGGTGTGATGAAACCCGTCCCCGGCTTCAGGGGGCGGCATTGACGGCTTGGGAACTTCATAACCACGGCGTTCCTCACACGGTGATCGCGGATAATGCAGCTGGTTTTCTGATGAGTCAGGGCAAAGTGGACATGGTCATTACCGGCAGTGACAGGGTGATTGCACGGACCGGGGAAGTCGCGAACAAGATCGGCACCTTCACCAAGGCCGTGCTGGCCCATTATCACAAAATTCCTTTTTATGTTGCGATTCCATTGTCCACCCTTGACTGGGAACTTTCGAGCGGCGCGGCTATCCCCATTGAGGAGCGGGCAGGGGAGGAGGTTTATTCGGTGAACGGGATCAGTCTTCGAAGCGGGGCGCGCGAGTCAGTCCGGGTCGCCAACAGGGAAAGCCGGGTCTCAAATTACGGTTTTGATATTACACCGCCGGATTTGATAACCGGTATTATCACACCGAAGGGCATATTCAATCCATCCGAACTGGGCGGGCTTGAGGGCCTTGCTGATTGATGTCTCCGGGGCGGCTCAACGCTGCCGGCACCGGCCGGTCAGGAGACAAAAAAAACACCCGGCGGAAGCCGGGTGTTTTAAATGATTTGGGATTATTTAGCCGGTTTTGGAGGAAAAACCGCGTCCTTACAGGCTTTTGAGATTTTGAATTTCAGAGTCTTTTTAGCCGGGATTTTTATGGACTCACCGGTTTGAGGATTGCGTCCCATCCGGGCTTTGCGATGCACGACTTCAAGTTTGCCGATGCCAGGGATCGTGAAGGAATTCTTGGCATGTTTGTAGGCCAGAGAAGCCAGAAGGTCGAGCGTGGCAACGGCCTGCTTCTTTGAAATCTGGATCTCCTCTGCTATCAGGGTCGCGAGTTGAGTTTTGGTCAGTGGTTTAACTGCTTTAGCCATAATGTCTTAGTGGTAAGGGTTGATACCTTTAATGGTTAGTTGGCTGTTTACGCCCCAGAAATCCCTGAGGCAAGCAAAATTACCGCATTCTTTCTGCTTTCTTTCCAAAAAATTCCCTCAAGCGTGACTTTGTATTGACATAATTCTGAGACGATCGAACATCAGCATTTGTGGGAGAGTTATTTTCCATAAAGTCACGTTGCCAGTACAGGATCCTCCGGAAAATTGCGGATGGGGGGATGGCGACCGTTTATGAGGGGCAGCAGCATGGCACCAATGGATTTGTCAAGAAGGTTGCCATCAAGGTTATCAAGAAGCAGTTTGCCAGTCAGAAGCTGTTCCTTGAGAATTTCATTGGCGAGGCGAGGCTGGTTGCGGATCTCATCCACACGAACATCGTCCAGACCTATCAGCTGGGTGAATCGGACGGGACTTACTTCATCGCCATGGAGTTGATCCGCGGCATGAATCTCGAGCAGTTCCTTTCCATACTTTGGAAGAACAGTCTGCCGCTCCCCACTGAACTCGCCGTATTCATAGCCAGCCGGATTGCCAGGGGCCTGGCATACGCGCATGGCAAATCAACCACCGAAGGCGAAGCACTCGGCATCGTCCACCGCGATATCAGTCCCAAAAACATTCTTCTCGCATTCGAGGGTGACATCAAGATTTCCGACTTCGGCATCGCCAAAGCTGCCGGCTTCCTTATTGACGAGGAAGGTGATGTGATTGCCGGGAAAAGCGAATACATGAGTCCTGAGCAGGCCGACTTCAAGGTCACTGACAAGCGATCCGACCTGTTCACCACCGGTATTGTGCTGAGTCTGATGCTTCTCGGATACAATCCTTTCCGCGGAGAGGACGGCTTTGATTCACGCGAGAAGATCCTGACCATGGCAACACCGGATTTCCGGGCACTCAGTCCTGCGGTGGATGACGAGCTGAACCGCATTCTGCACCGCAGCCTGTCCAAAGATCTCAACGGCCGTTACCAGACAGCCGATGAGCTGCTCAAGGACCTCGAAAAGTATATTTACAAGGATGGTTTCGGTCCGACGAATGAAACCATGGGCAAGTTCCTTCGCAAGATCGCCGAGTCCTTCTCCGTTGAATCGCTGGACATGAGCCGCACCGACACCATGATCCGCAACTACCGCGGAAACTGAGCCCGGCACAGCCACCACCGGGGCACACTTCACAATGCAGTGCCACTCTCATTGCCGCCAGCTCCCGCCTCACCAATGACCTCATAATTAAAGGGAATCATATTTTCAATGAATGAAATTCAGATAGCAGTGCTTCAGATGCGAGCTGGAGCTGACCGTGACGAGAACCACCGTCGGACCATGGAGATGGCCGGACGGGCAGCCGGACAGGGGGCAAAGATCATCTGCACCCAGGAGCTGTATCGGGGATACTATTTCTGCCAGACGGAGGATCATGAGTATTTCAGCTGGGCTGATCCGATTCCCGGGGATGTCACCCGTGACTGGCAGGAACTGGCGCGGAAACATGGCATCGTGGTTGTGGTGTCGCTGTTCGAAAGGCGGGCACCGGGCCTCTATCACAACTCGGCGGTGGTTATCGACGCCGATGGCACCGACCTGGGGATTTACCGGAAAACACATATCCCGGACGACCCGCAGTTCATGGAGAAGTTTTATTTCACGCCCGGCGATCTGGGATACCGCGTGTTTGAAACCCGCTATGGCCGGGTCGGCGTTCTGATTTGCTGGGATCAGTGGTTTCCGGAGGCGGCGAGGATTACGGCGATGATGGGAGCTGAAGTGCTCTTTTATCCGACAGCCATCGGGTGGCTTCCCGGGGAGAAGGCTCAATTCGGTGAGGATCAGCTGCAGGCATGGATGACGATTCAGCGATCGCATGCCATTGCCAATGGATGCTATGTGGCAGCTGCCAACCGCATCGGACTCGAGGAAAACGGCGCCACTCAGGGAATTGAATTCTGGGGCAACTCATTCATTGTCGATCCATTTGGACGGTTCCTCGCGAGGGGTTCCAGCGATGCCGAGGAAATCGTCTCGGCGACCATGAATCCAGCTCTCATGGATGAAGTCCGCACCCACTGGCCGTTTTTCCGGGATCGACGCACTGATCTCTACGGCCCGCTCCAGCAGAAATACCTCCGCTGATCGGAAACAGCCTCAGGGCACTCAATTCAGAAGAATCATGGGAAAGCCGAAAATCTGCATCACCGGCTCGGGCGGACTGATAGGGAGTCACATTGCCCGTCTGCTTCGTGACACCATGGGTGACAGGGTTGAAATTATCGGGGTGACCCGTCATGTCCTTGACCTGTCCGTTGAATCAGAGGTCCGCCGATGGTTTGAGAAGGCCGCTCCTGCGGCAGTGATTCATTGTGCCGGTATTACCAGCAACCCGGCCTGTGAAGCGGACCCGGCGATGGCCCGGCTGCTGAACATCGACTGCTGCCGGTGGGTTTTTGAATCTGTTCCTGATGCGTGGGTCTGTCATTTCTCAACCGATCTCGTTTTCAACGGCCTGAAGGGGAATTATCGGGAGGACGATCCGGTTTCACCGGTTGGAATTTATGCCGAGACCAAGGCTGAGGCAGAGCTTATCGCCGCAGTCCATCCACATTCCTGCATTGTCCGCACCAGCCTGAATGGTGGCGTTTCCCCGACGGGCGACCGGGGATTCAATGAAAAGCTCCGTCAGGCGTGGGCTGCCGGTCAGTCGATGACATTGTTTACGGATGAGTATCGATGCCCGCTGGCGGCCGAGTGGACAGCCAAGGCTGTTGCGGCACTTTTGAAGGGTCGGAAATCCGGTGTGTATCATGTGGCCGGGGGGGAAAAGTTGTCGCGCTATGAGACCGCCGAGTGTGTGGCGCAGCGCTGGCCGGGGCTCAATCCACAGCTGAAGCGGGGAAGCATCGCGGACTACGATGGACCGCCGCGTTCCCCGGACTGCTCCATGGACTGTTCGAGAATCACAAAAGTTCTCGGACAGCCGGTTCCGGGTCTCCGTCAGTATCTCGACGACTCCCCGTCGATTGTTTTTTGAACATTGCTGCCGGGGGGGAGTGCCGCTGAAGGCCGGTTTATCCTTGAATCACAGCCATTCCCCATTAGTTTAGAAAAGACATTTGAGATACGCATTGAGGTGCCGATTCTGATACATGTTCCGGGTATGCGTTGTGCCTTCCGGCGACCGACAATCCCTCATCGGCTGTATTAATCCATCCGCCTCCACCGCTTGATTTCACCAATCCATGGAAACCAACATACTGACAGATACCGAGCAGTTCACCGACAGGCACATAGGTCCCCGAAGAAGTGAGTGGGACAACATGGCCCGAGCCTGTGGCGCCGAGTCCCTTGACGCTCTGATGGGCGAAGTCGTTCCGTCACACCTCCTTCGCCGCAAGACACTTAAACTTCCCGCTGCATTGACTGAGTCCTCGGCCCTGTCCCAGCTCAGGTCCATGGCGGAACGCAACATTGTTCTGCGCTCCCTGCTGGGACTGGGCTATCACGACTGTGTGGTCCCGCCTGTCATTCAGCGTAACATTCTGGAAAATCCGGGATGGTATACACAGTATACTCCCTATCAGGCGGAGATAGCCCAGGGGCGTCTGGAAGCGTTGTTGAATTTCCAGACTATGGTCACCGAGCTGACGGGTATGGACATCGCCAACGCATCGCTCCTCGATGAAGCCACGGCTGCCGCCGAGGCAATGGCGATGCTGTTCGCCCGTCGGACAGCCAGGGAAAAACAGACCTTCTGGGTGGAGGAGTCTGTGCTTCCGCAGACTCTCTCTGTGCTTCAGACCAGGGCTGAGCCGCTGGGCATTGATATTGAAACCGGCAGCCTCGGAGACCTGCCGCAGGGTGAGAGGCACTTCGCTGCGCTTATCTCCTCACCCGGTGCTGATGGTCAGCTGATTGACACGGCTTCGGTTCTTTCTGATCTCAAGTCGCGTGGCATCCGCACAGTTGTCGCGGCGGATCTGCTTTCACTGGTTCTCATTCAGCCTCCGGGAAAACATGGCGCGGACGTCGTGATCGGCTCCGCCCAGCGCTTCGGTGTTCCTCTCGGATTCGGCGGGCCCCACGCTGCTTTCTTTGCCACGCGGGACGAATTCAAAAGGAACATGCCGGGCCGAATCGTAGGGGTATCCCGGGACTCTCATGGTCAGGTCGCATACCGCCTGGCTCTCCAGACAAGGGAACAGCACATCCGGCGCGAGAAGGCGACCAGCAATATCTGCACAGCTCAGGTGCTGCTCGCCATCATGGCATCCATGTTTGCCGTCTACCATGGCCCCTCAGGTCTCAGAAGAATCGCCCGCAGGGTGAACGGACTCACGTCGCTTCTGTCCAGTCACCTGACGCAGCATGGTCACAGTCTGCAGCATCAGAACTTCTTCGACACGATCACAGTCCTTCCGGGCAAGAATGAATGGGACACCGACGCCATCATCGGAAAGGCGCTGTCCAGAGGTTTCAATCTCCGGCGTGCTGTCTCCAATCCGCAGGCGATTGTCATTGCACTGGACGAAAAATCCGATCTCCGTGAGGTCAATGAACTGCTTGAGATATTCGGCTGTCCGACCGTCAGTGATCAGCGTGCCGGCGGGGAGGCTCTCTCGCTGGTTCCGGCCAACCTCCTCCGTTCCGATGATTTTCTCCAGCAGCCGGTCTTTCACAAATACCGTTCGGAGACTGAAATGCTCCGTTATATCAAGAAGCTGGAATCGAGAGACCTCTCGCTGGCTTACTCGATGATCCCTCTCGGGTCATGCACGATGAAGCTCAACGCGACTTCGGAAATGTTTCCCGTGTCATGGCCTGAATGGTCGAATATCCATCCGTTTGCTCCTTCGGACCAGTGGGAGGGATACAAGATGCTTTTCCGCGACCTTCAGAACTGGCTTGCCGAGATCACCGGATTTGACGGCGTGAGCCTCCAGCCAAACGCCGGCTCGCAGGGTGAGTTTGCTGGCCTCATGGTCATTCGTGAATATCACAAGTCACGCGGTGATCATCACCGGAATATCTGCCTTATTCCGACCTCCGCCCACGGAACCAATCCCGCCAGCGCCGTTATGGCCGGCATGAAAGTGGTGGCTGTCTCCTGTGACAAGGACGGCAATATCAACGAAAAGGATCTGGAGACCAAGGCTGCACAACACGCCGGTAATCTGGCGGCTCTGATGATTACCTACCCCTCCACGCACGGAGTGTTCGAGGAGTCCATCATCCGCATCTGTGATGTAATCCATCGTCACGGCGGGCAGGTTTACATGGATGGAGCCAACCTGAACGCGCAGGTTGGAGTCTGCTCACCTGCCGACCTCGGCACGGACGTCTGTCATATCAATCTTCACAAGACCTTCTGCATTCCACATGGAGGGGGCGGGCCGGGGATGGGCCCGATTGCCGCTGCCTCACACCTGGTTCCTTTCCTGCCGGGGCATCCGCTTCTCAACGACACTTCATTTCCGGGCGGTGCCAGTCCGCTGGGTCCCGTGGCTGCGGCACCCTTCAGCAGCGCCAGCATTCTCGTCATCCCATGGATGTATATCCGCATGATGGGCGCGGAAGGGCTGACCGATGCCACCAGGGTGGCCATCCTCAACGCCAATTACATTGCCTGCATGCTGAAGGACCATTTCCCGGTGTTATACAAGGGCAAGGAAGGCCGGGTTGCGCACGAGTGCATACTCGATCTCCGTCATTTCAAGCAGGTGACCGTCGAAGACATAGCCAAGCGACTGATGGATTACGGATTCCACGCCCCGACTGTCAGCTGGCCGGTGCCCAGCACGGTCATGATCGAACCGACTGAAAGTGAAACCCGTGAGGAACTCGACAAATTCTGCAACGCCATGATCGGCATCCGAGAGGAGATCGATGATATAGAGTCCGGTCGCATTGAAGGTCAGCGCAGTCCCCTGAAGAATGCCCCTCACACGGCAGCAGCTCTCACCGTGGAGAACTGGCCGCATCCATACAGCCGCACAACAGCCGTATACCCGGCGTCCTGGGTGCGCGAGCACAAATTCTGGCCTGCCGTTGCGCGCATTGACAATGTCTATGGCGACCGCAATCCGATCTGCACCTGTCCATCCGTCGAGGAACTGGCCACTGCCGAAATCGCCCCGGTTGCTGCCCATTCATAACCGCATACTCAGGCTTCCAGGCCTCCGGTCTCAGCCCGGAATTTTTCTCAGAATAAAATGATTTCAGACCGCCCGGCTTTCCGTCGTGGCGGTCTTTTTCATTCCCGGATACCGGATATCCGGAATCTCCACATTTTTTTCTTTCCCGTGATGGGTCACCCATCATAATTCGGGGCGTGACTTCCTTGGATTACATTGTTCTGGCAGGGTATTTCCTGTTGATGATGGGCATTGGCTGGTGGGCAATGCGGCGGGTCAAAGCCCAGGAAGACTACCTGATGGGAGGCCGGAAATTCGGGAAGTGGCTGCAGGCCTTCGCGGCATTCGGAGCCGGAACCGGTTCCTCGGACCCGGTCAATACCGCGCGGACAAGTTTCACATCCGGGATGAGCGGGATGTGGTCGGTGATGTCGTGGCTTTTTGTGACGCCGGTGTACTGGTTCGCCGGAGTCTGGTACAGGCGGATGCGGCATCTGACACTGGGCGACTGGTTTGTGGAGAGATACCAGTCCAGGAAAATCGGCGCGGCTTATGCAGTCTTCGGTCTGCTTTTCTACATGGTTTATACCTCGATGTTATTTTCAGCGATTGGCAAGGTCGCTGCGCCGCTCATCGGGAATGCCGTGGTCATCGGCGATCGATCCGTCCCCATGGAATACATTCTCGTTCCGCTCATTGCCATCATTGTCATGGTCTACGGAATTCTCGGCGGGCTCACTGCCGCCTACTGGACCGATGTCCTCCAGGGAGCCTTTATCATTTTTCTTTCAATCATTCTCATCCCTTTCGGGCTGGATGCGCTGGTGGAAAAGTTTGGTGATCCTCAAACTCAGGGACTTCTGTCGGGCTTCCGCATCATCCATGAGCAGTTGCCTGAGAATCTCTTCACCATTGTCGGATCCAGTGCCGGCAGTGAGTTTCCACTCCATCGCATCGCAGCGGTCACCTTCATCAGCCTGGTTGGAATTGTGGTCAATCCCCATTTCATCGCCACCGGAGGCGGCTCGGCCAAGAATGAACTGAATGCCCGGGTTGGACTGGTGGCAGGGAACCTCGCCAAGCGTTTCTGCACTATCGGATGGGCCCTGACAGCTCTGATAGTCCTGGCGCTGTTCGCAGATAATACCGAACTCGTGCGGGACCCGGACAAAGCCTGGGGTATTGCATCCCGCGAGCTTCTGTGGCCCGGACTGCGCGGACTGATGCTCGCCTGCATGCTCGCAGCTCTGATGAGTTCTGCCGATACATACATGCTTGTGACTTCCGGACTCATGGTGCGCAATCTTTACGTTCCCTACGTCAGGCCGGATGCGGGAGAGTCAGAATGTCTCAGGGTGGCGCGATTGGCTGGGCTGATCATGATTATCGGAGCGGTACTTATTTCGTGGTTCATGATGGATGTGTTCCAGCAGCTGCAGTTGACCTGGATAGTTCCGATGGTCTTTGCGGCTCCATTCTGGGTGGGAATGTTCTGGCGCCGGGCCACCACACATGGAGCGTGGGCCGTCATCCTCTTTACACTGGTTTTTTTCTTCATCCTCCCGTGGATGCTTCCGGTCGCATTCCCGGGATTGAAAAATTCGGCGATGTTTTCCCGCACGACAAATGTCATTGTGGTGACGACAGAGAGAGCAGCGGCGCCATCAGATGTCCGATTCAGGAATTCACAGATCCGCAACTGGGAATCGGATATGGCCGCAGCCGTGGCATCCGGCGATGCGGATGCGGTGAAGGCGCTCGGGCCGAAACCCGATGCCATTGAAGTCGGTGATGCCCTTTCAACGACTGTTCGCCGCGGAGGGCAGTCGATATACTGGTCCAAGGGAGTCACTCCCGATGAGGGAACGACCCTCAAGGTCATTGAGTCGCGTCAGGAGGGCGACGCCACCACCGAAGTCATGGAATACGATGGGCCGGTCGCAGGGCAGGGGAATCTTCAACTGGAGTTTCTTCTCTACGACCTGCTTGGGTTCAATATGCGTTCATCCTCCGCCGCCACTCTGGCGACCATGGAACTGGTCCCCAAAATCCTCATCCCCTTCATGATCATGATTCTGGTGAGCCTTTTCACCCGCCGCAATGACAGCGGTGCACTCGACAAACTCTATATCAAAATGAGAACCCCTGTCGCCGGAGACGCCGCCCAGGACAGCGCTGTGCTCGAAAAGGCCTATGCCGACCCCGAAAGCCTTAACCGGAACAAGCTGCTTCCCGGGACCGACTGGGAGTTTGCCAAGGCCAGGCCGATCGACTGGATTGGATTCGCTGTGACCATTTTGCTGTGCTTCAGTGTCATCTGGATCGCCATCTGGGTCGCAGGTATCGGCGCATCCTGACCAACGGCCTTCACAATTCAAGGCCTGTCTGCTTTAATCCGGTGATGAAAACCAAATATCAGGAACTAGTCGAACTGGCACTGCATGCCTGCGCTCTGTCACTTGCCGTCGTGATGCCGTCGACTGGACTTCTGGCCGCCGAGGAGAGTCCATCCACACCGTCGACATCGACTGCTCCGGCAGCCCTGATCGACGGCAGCGGACCGGGCTGGCGGGATCTCACGGGTGATGAGTTCGTCAACGTCAACTGCCATGAGGACACATGGACATGGAACGGCAATCAGGCCAGCTGCACCGGACAGCCCGTGGGAGTTATCCGCACAACAAAGCAGTTTACCAATCTCGAAGTGGTCTGCGAATGGAGGCACCTGAAGAAGGCTGGAAACTCAGGGGTTTTCCTCTGGGCAACGCCGGAAGCCATCCAGGAAGTCGCGGATGGACCAAGAAGACTGCCCAAAGGCATCGAGGTTCAGGTGCTGGACACCGGCTACACCGAATTCTACGAGAAAAACTATAACAGGAAGGCTGACTGGTTCACCTGCCATGGGGATGTTTTTCCCACCGCGGGTGCCAGCATGAAGCCTTTTCCTCCGGTGGCTCCCAATGGAACCCGCAGTTTCCCCTCTCAGAACCTCAGCAGAGATGCAGGGGAGTGGAACCACTACTACATCAGGGCAATCAATGGTGAAGTCAGACTCTGGGTCAACGGGGTTGAAGTGTCGGGTGGAACAGACTGTAATCCATCCAGTGGCTATCTGTGTCTCGAATCCGAGGGCTCACCCATTGAATTCCGCAACCTCCGCATTCGTGAACTGCCCTGACCACCGGATACCCATGGCCATTGGCGAATGAAGGCCTCGGGTGGTGCCATGCTGCGATAATTGATGGACAGGTGTGGTCAAATGTCGCGCTGGCGCCGGTCGGAGCCGTTCCTCTGTCTTCTGAATTGTGTGGCAGTTTCTTCAGGCAAGCTGCTGTGAATCAACGGGATGTCCCTTCAAAACCGGTGCGGGGCAGGCGGAATTTTTTGAGTTTATTGCAAAGAAAAGCTGAGTGATGGCCGAATAACAGTGGGTGGAGGGCCGATCAGCCACATCCTTGCTTGTGCCCGGGGTGACATAAGGGATAAATGACCCGCGGCGAAGGGGACGTTTGCCGCCAACCTGGTGCCGGTCCGCTGCATTAGTCGAAGTGAAGACTTTGAGCAACCGAACATGTTTTTTAGACAGTCATCCGCAAATTCGTTGAGTCATGCCCTGTGTATCATTGCCGGGATAATATTCTATTTTTCCCTGTCAGGTGATGTGGCAGCGGAGGACGCTTCTGCCTCTTCCGGTGAGGAAGCTGTAGCGGCAGATCCCATGACGAGGGCAGTGGTCCCTGTTCCGCGGGAGGATTTCCCCGAAAGTCTGCTGTGGGATCATCGTTATTCTCTTCAGACGCGACAGATCAAGGCCCGGCCCGATTCCCGAATTCTATGGTTCGGGGATTCCATCACCCAGTATTGGGAAGTGGCCGCCCTTCCTGTCTGGAACAGATTTTTCGGTTCGTATTCCACTTTGAATCTCGGCTGCAACGGTGACCGGACTGAACATCTGCGGTGGAGAATACAGAACACGGATTTTTCCAACAGCAGCCCTGATATCGCGGTGGTGATGATCGGGACCAATAACTCAGGGCAGGTTCAGGACCCGCCTGAAGCGACTTTCGCCGGAATTGAGGCTATAGTCTCAGACCTCCGTGAGGTCCTTCCGGGAACCCGCATTCTTGTACTCGGCCTTCTCCCGGTTCACTATCGCCCGGATAATCCACATCGACTCCTTAACAATGAGGTCAACAGACTTCTGCCCCGGCTGGCCGATAATCATCATGTCTATTTCACGGACCCGTCAGCTATCTTCGTGGATGAGCAGGGGTATCTCTCATCAAGTCTCATGCCCGACGGTGTCCACCCCTCCTATTATGGCTATGAGGCTCTCGCCCGCAAACTGGAGCCGACACTGATGTGGCTTCTCAGGGCCGAAACAACTCGCCCGGGAATTCAGGTCCGGTATGGCAATATTTATCTGGAATTCTCAACCGATCCATTCCAGCTCTATGATCTCCAATACTCCACCGACATGACTCAGTGGATCCATGTTACCGAACAGGAAGCTTCCGGAGAGAAAATGCACATTGAGCTCCCTGCCTCCGATTTTCCCCCGCATTCATTCTTCCGAATTTCACCTGTGATCAAGTAGGACTTTCCAGGAACGGCCGGGTTACTAATCCATCCGGCTTAGCGGATGTAATCGAGAAGGGATGTGTTAAGGATCTGTCCGGCTGCCTGAAGTGCCGCCTGGTAGGCCACTTTATTCTGATTGAGGAGCAGGATTGTTTCGGTGATGTCCGCATCCGCCTCCTTGGATGAAAGGGAATTGAGCGCTGTGACCTTTTCATTGATGAGACCGGCCATGGATTTCATCTGTCCCTGTTCGGCCCCGATGGCACCTATATGGTATATCAGGTTGGATTCATCATTCCGCAGGGCTTTGATGGAATCGTTGCGGACCATTTCGTGGTCACCGTTTCTCAGGTAATCGCGGAGATTGATCAGGTTCTTGAAGATATCCGATTCAGCACGAACGTCACTGAAAAGTCCGAACTGGCCTGTGCCCGAGGTATTGGAGCCCGGGATCAGCCCCTTTGCTTTCTGTTCGGCAGCAATCAGGATATCCGCCGGGGTTTCGTTCCCGTTATAATTGACGCTGGTAATCCTGCCGTCGGTGTCCCGCACCGCTTCAAAGGGCGGGCTGTCGGTCACACTGCCCCCGAATATATACTGGCCCATTGACTCGGTATTGGAGAGTCGGTAGAGCTGGTTGATGATCTCGTTGACTTCTGTTGCATATATTCCAAGTTCTTCGGGAGACTTGAGATCATCCGCCATGGTGGCCATTTCCTGCGCCCGATTCACCAGTTTGCGAACCGTGTCCACCACCGAATAATTGGTATTTGAGAATTGCTCCAGTGTCTGGATATTCTCTTCGAACTGCTTGAGCGAGCGTGTTTCAGACTGGAAGTCCATCAACCGGACAAAGCTGTTCGGCTCATCGGATGGCTTCTGGATTTTCTGTCCCGTCGAGATCTGATTCTGCAGCCCTGCCTGTCTTGCCGTGAGCCTGTTCAGCTGGCTTCGAACGAGATCGGGCATTGTTTTACTGGTGACTCTGATGGACATGGGAGTTGAGGTCTTTAGGGTTCAGGTATGCGGCAGCGCATCACGCATTTATCAGATTGAAATATATACAGTCAGCATATTGAGTGATCATACGCCGATGGAGATGGCTGTCTGAAGCATTTCATCCAGAGTATTGATGACTCTGGCTGAGGCCTGGTAGGCTCGTTGAAACTGAATGAGGCTGGTCATTTCCTCGTCGAGTGACACTCCACTGACACTGTTGCGTTTTTCCGTGAGCATTTCGCCTATGGCCTGGTTGTCACCTATGGCCGTATTGAGTCCCTGGATCCTTTGTCCGAAGCGGCCGATTATGTCGGCGTAGCCATCGACAAAGTTCTGGTTCTGCATCTCGGGGTTTCTTGTTTTGGACAGATCAAACAGCTGGTGGATGACGTCATTATTGCCCGAGGTGCCGTCAGCGCTCCCCTGAAATCCTGAAGGATTGTCGAGCAGCTCAGCATTCACGGCGATGTCGGCAGCGCTGGTGCCGGTGAAGAAGTCCTTTCCTGTGTTTCCCTGGAGGTCGAAACCGCTGCGGTGGATGTCATTGACACTGTTCATGAACCGCACAGCGAAACTGTCGAGATCCGTGCGCAGTCCTTCAAGGCTGACGTCGCGGGCATGGGCAAGGCCTCCCAGCCGGCCGCTTGAGATCACAATATCCTGCTGGCCGGTGACTGTACGGAATCCCAGTGTCCCCTCGGGTGTCACGTAGGATTCCAGCGTATCGGCCGGCTCCGGAACGCCGGTGACCACGACGCCTCCTATGGTCACCGTGACGGTCCCGTCGTCGTTGTTTGTTGTTTCGAGAGATGCGATTTCAGCCAGCTGCTCAATATTCTGCTGTCTGCGGTCGCGCAGGTCATTGGATTTGCCGGATGCTTTTGTTTCATCTGACGCGATCTCGCGGTTCAATCTGGAAATCTGCGCTATCAGTTCATTGGCGTTGGCTGCTTCCAGGGCGGCCTCCTCCTCGACAGATGACTGGAGTTCCCTGATGGCGGCGTCGTTAGTGCGGAAGCGGACTGCCAGTGATTCACTGACATTCATCAGTTGCTGACGCAGTGCAGTCGATGACGGATCAGCCGTCAGGGCCGAGAGTGTCCCGAAAAATTCATCCAGCAGTTCTGAAAGTCCACCCGAGGCCCCGACTCCCCGGCTGGCAGCCGTGCCTTCGGCACTCAGTGACTGACGGTCCAGCACCTGTCCGAGACTCGCTTCCATCAGATCCAGCACGTCCTTTTCCGCCGTGAGCATGCTGTGGTCCGATTTCTGGTTTTGAATCCGCCGGTCAATCAGCACATCGTGGATTCTCTGTATTTCCTCCACCCGCGCCCCCATCCCCAGCACATGGGTGCCATCATACTGCTTGTCATTCTGCAGAACCACTCTCTGGCGCGAGTAGCCCTCAGTAGCCGCATTGGCCATGTTGTGACCCGTGACCGAGATCCCCAGCTGCATGTTCTGCAGGGATTGCCGGGAAACATTAAGGGATCCGAATAAGGTAGGCATAATAGGGTGTGACTGGGGTTTGGTTCTTCCGCATTGAATGGCCGCCGGTCAGCCGATGGCTTCGTAGAGGCCGGCCCGACGACTGTCACTCCGGGTCGCACCGGTTGCATCATAAGCCGGTGAATCCGTTCTCGGAATAATGTGATTGATGAACTCCTGCATCATCTCCACAGTCCTGAACAGCAGCATCTGATTCTGCTTGGCGGTCTTCCTGACCTTCTTGAGAAGGTCATTGTTCTCCTCCACCAGGGCATCCGTGAGGTTTCTGAAATCAGCCGGGAGGTACTGCCGCTGTTCGGCATATTGAGCATCCGGCAGAAGGCCCATACTGACTGAGAGCCGGGCCTGGCTCTCCTCACGCAGCCGCTTGAGTTTCTGGATCTGTTCGAACTGGCTGTTGACCTCATGGGCGGAGGATTCAATTTTCAGTGTGTCGCGGGAGATGATCCGGCTCTGCTGTGATTCCATGAGGGCCAGTAATTCCCCGTAGCCGTGCAGCTCGCTCCGCAGCGCGTCCACAAACTCATCCAGTAGGTCCTGTGCAATCTTCATGTCAAAATTCCTGGCTTATTGCTGTGCTGATGTTTCATCCGTTTCCGAGGCCCTGCCGGGAGGGAACAGCTGTGCGGCCAGTGCGCTGGAAATGGATCCCTGGCCTTCCATTGAGGAGACAATGCTGGTAGCCAGCGCGTGGTTCATCATATCCCTGTAAATTGATGAGCGGGTGGAGTCCTGTGTCCACTCCGACTGGATCATCGGTTTGGTGGCCTCATCGAGGTATTTTTTCCAGAGCACGGTTTCAAAGGCGGAGGCGACATGCCGTGCTTCCTCCATCTCCGCCGATTTACTTTCACCGGCCTTTTGAATGCTTTTTTCGAGACTGGCGGTGGATGGCGGGCCGTTCAGAAAATTTCCGATTGAGCCCTGAGCTGTAAGACTGGATAAATCCATGTTTTTCTTTCCGGCCTGCGTTTCTACTGGACGACGATTTCGGCGTGCAGTGCCCCGGCTTCCTTCATTGCCTGGAAGATGGAAATCATATCCCTTGGGGACACTCCGAGACTGTTGAGGTACTGCGCCACTTCCTCCACTGTGGGGAGATCCGGTGTTGGAATAAGAGTGGCTTCATTCTCATTGATGTTGACCTGTGTGGGATTGGTGACGACCGTCTGTGCCGAGTTGGGTGCCAGCGGGTTGGGCTGGGAAACGTCCGGTGTGGTGGCGACACTGATGGTCAGGTTCCCATGTGATATGGCACAGGCTGAAATCTGCACACTCGAAGTCGCGACAATCGTGCCTGTTCGTTCATTGACAATTACCCGTGCCCGGACATCCGGGTCAATGGTGACGGCCTCGATAACCTCGATGAATGCGATGGTGTTTCTCCAGTAATCCGAGGGAATTCTCAGGTTGATGGTGGAGGAGTTGATGGCCTGTGCCACAGGAGCGCCGGCGTCGGGGAAACGCTGATTGATAGCCGTGGCCGCCCGCGAAATGGAAGTGAAATCCGCCTGCCTGAAAAGCAGCTGCATGGCTCCATTGGTTTCGATCTGGGTGGGGATCTGTTTTTCGACAATGGCTCCGTTGGCAATGCGTCCTACAGTCGGGTGGTTTTTTACAAGGGTTGCATTATTCTGTCCCGAGGTGAATCCACCAATTGTCAATTGCCCCTGAGCGACCGCATAAACAACCCCATCCGCGCCGAACAGGGGAGTCTGCGGGAGGATCCCTCCCTGCAGTGATTTCGCATCACCAATGGAGCTGACAGTGATGTCGAGCTTGGTTCCCGGCTTGGCAAAGGGAGGAATCTGCGCGGTGATAATCACAGCAGCCACATTTTTGGACTGCATGTTATTGGCTGGCAGGGTCACCCCGTAATTCCGCAGCATGCTGGACAGTGACTGCATCGTATAGATGAGGTTTTTGTCTCCCTGATTATTCAGACCGGTCACCAGTCCATAACCGACGAGCTGGTTGTCGCGGGCGCCTGCGATGGTTGCCAGGTCCTTGATACGTACAGCGGCGCTGCTGTCCGGTGCCGCAGGGATCAGGCCGGCAAGAGCCATGATCAATACCCATCCCATGTTGCCTGTCAGCCGGTTCATATTTTTTATCAGGGTCATTGTTCTCATCCTTTTGTCGTGTCGATCATCCACTTTGATATCCATTCTTATGATCACACTCTATGGACCCGGACCGAATCAGAATGGGGAGATCTTTTCCCATGTCTTCGAGAACCAGCCCTTTCGCTGTGGCTGGGAAAGTGTGCCCTTGGAAATAACCTGGATACTGGCATTGGCGACGTTGTAGCTGAAAACTGTGTTTCCGCCGGTTATGTCCTCCTGACGGATAACCCCGCGGAGGATGATCTCCTGCTTTTCATTGCTGAACTCGGTATACTTGCGGCCTTCGATGACCAGCTGCCCGCCGGGCAGCACTTCCACGATGGTCACGGCAATTCGGGCATTCATGGTCTTGGAGTTGGATACCTGCCCGCCGCCGCGGAATTCATTGTTGCCTCCCATACTCATCGCGGGAAGCTGGCCGCCCTTCGTCAGCAGCCCGCTGGCTCCGGGAGCATAGAGAAAACTCTGAATCGAGGCGTTAATGGAACTTTCTCTTTCGGTGGTGGTATTAGCCTGCTGGCGGTTGGAATTCTGCTCCTGAATGATGATGTTGATGATATCTCCAACCTGATTGGCAATGACGTCGGCAAACATCGATCGGGATACATCGTCCTTCCAGAGGCTTTGGGACTGGGATGTGACTGGCAGAAGCGCCGCAAGTGATGCGAGCAGTGCCAGTGTATTTTTGGGTTTGAGCTGGTGCATGATGGTTATAGCTGATGTGGTTCTGGCTGGTCAGTAGGCGAGTTCGACGAGATTGGGCCGGATGACCCTGGCATGAAATTCCTTGTTCGATCTGAGGTTGATGACGCGGATGATGTCGCCCTTGTATCCTTCCTCTTCGGAAAGGGCTTTGATGGAAATCTGCAGGGCACCGCGGTCGAGGATGGCGGTGACTATGTCTCTTCTCTGTACCAGAGGCTGGCGGCGCACATCCCTCATCAGAATCGGTTCTCCTTCGCGCAGTGTCCGCACTGCCTCGAATGGATCATCCGGGTCAACCAGTTCGCGGGTCAGCGGTGACCTCAGTGAAAGTACGTCCCGGGTTTCCCACTGGATGGCATCCTCACGCAGGATCTCTCCGCGCTGGATCGGCCGGCGACTCACCAGCACGTCCTCAAGGCAACGGCACTTCAGCTGGACGAACCATGGTCCCAGCTGAAGATCACGGGAGGTGAGATGGAATTTGATGATCGAATAAGCTGACGGCCTCGAATCACGGTCTCCAATCAATTCCATCTCCACCGGTCCTTCCGGTACGCGTACCGGGGTCCATTCGCGGGTGAGTTCAAATTCAATCACTCCGCGCGTCTCCATGAACAT
>JAUIAG010000425.1 GCA_030425355.1 Verrucomicrobiia bacterium | reverse complement strand
TGAGTGTGGGCCTAAACTGACAGGGCATATTCCAGTTGTCTTATAGAGGGCTTTAGGCGAGTATGGCGATACAAGGACCAAGCCCATGCAATTGATTCATCACTTTTGCCTGATCCATGCTGTACGCGCCGATTGGAGAGAACCGGATGATTGGTCCGGTTGTAAAGAACCCGCACACCGCTCCATTCACCATTTTCCACCAACTCTTTTCAGAATATGTGCGGAATGAATGATCCATCGGGAAAAGAGGAATCGTCCGGATCACGGACTGATCGCGGTGTCGTCTATCAGGCATGGTCTGGGGGGTGGATGATGGGGATCGGCTTCGGTGTTCTGGTGATGTTTGTGGCGGCCGAGCTGCCTGACAACTTCTTCGAGCGATCGCGCTTCCTGCTCCTTGCAGCCGCAGTTGTCACATTCGTGTTCGGTTTCATCCGGCTGCGGTCGGGCGGAATTCTGAATTCACTTTTTCACCGGCCGTAGAGGCAATCGCAAGGCGGCGCATGATGATACCCGCAGGCCGGCCTACCGCGCAGCGACGCGGGCAAACTCCAACTCAACAGATACATAATCCATGTCACTGCTGACCATACACAATCAGATGATCATGAAACCGTTCTTTCATCCGCTGAGATCCGCGCTGGTTCTGCTCGTGGTTTTCCAGCTGCTTCCAGCCGTGGGGATGGCGGAGGTGAGCTACCGGATCAGTTACCTGCCGGTGGTTTCGACAGATTTTCCCAACGCATTTATAGAGGAATCGACGATCAACATGAACACGCGTGGGGATCTGCTTTTCGGTGAGATGCGTCCCTACGGGAATGGTGTGCAGCAGATCATGCACATCACCTCGACGGTCGAACCCGGCAAGTTGGAGAGCCATCCCATCCCTGTGTCGCCGCACAGGGCGCGATTCCAGGTCCTGCCGCGCTTCACGGACAAACGTGAATTCGCTGTATTTGAAATAGGCTCGGGGGTGGCGGAGGGTTACCTTTTCACCGGAAGCAGATACGCTATTCTGACTGAAGCGGGTGCGGCTCTCGACTGGAGCGAGCCCATGGGCCCCATCACTCTGACAGCCGACGGGATCCTGTACTCCGCCCGCAATAACGGCGCTGTTATTCCCACCGCATGGGCTCATGACAACAAGGGAAACTGGTGGGTGACCGACTACTACGAGGTCCAGCCGGGCATTTACCGACATACGGACAGTGGCAGCGTCAGTCGTGTCTATGACGATCCCGACTCCCGCAATCAGCCTGGATGGGATCAGGTAAATGTCCCCAACCGGAATGGCGCGATGCTGATGCGTCATCGTGCAACCGGCCGGTTCGCCTTTTATAATGGCACGATCGGGCCGTTTCTTGAAACGCCGGATTTCCCGACTCCATACCGGATAACCCACCCCATCGGCCACATCGCGGGCTGGGATGCGAACTCCTGCTGGGTCTGGCTGATTGAACCTGCTTTCGGTCTCGATCCAGGCCTGCACACCTGGCAGCTGGGGTCGGTGGACAGATTATTCCTGAACACCGATAACCCGGCTCTGCTGGCCATGACAAAGGAACAGGGACAGACACATTACATTCTCGAAGACAATGTCTGGCAGAAGATGAGGATGCTTGATCCGTCACGTCCACAGTTCCGCCCGAACATCTGGGACCGCATCTATGGATTCACGCCCCAGGGTGACATCGTGGCCGGACATTATGACGCCGAATTCAATTTCTCGGTCATGGTCATGAAGCGGGTGGAGCCGATCCGGACGACCGCCCGTGTGAGTCCCGCCCGCGTCGAACCGGGTGAGGAATTCGAACTGACGGTGATCATCGAGAACACCTCGGAGGATCCGTATGTGTGGTGCGGCACACACCCGCAGAGTTTCCGGGTCATTGGCTCCGCGGCGGCGGGACTTGAACAGACCGCAAACCCGCCGCCGGTAGCGTGGGTGCCACCGGGAGAATCGTTTGTCCAGCGCTTTCTCTGGAAAGCCCCGAAGGCGGGCCGGGTGCGTTTCTCTTTAAAGGGTGAGGGCCGGTATGCCGGCGGCGGAGCGGTGCAGTCGGAGACGGTCGTGACCGGCGATGTTCAGATTGGCGGGGATCCCCTGCTGATCGAACTGGAGGCCCTTCCAACTGGTTTATGAAAAGCAGGGGGACACCGTAAAGGTCCCGATCGTGAACATGCTTGTCCAGGAAGATCCCGGGAATGACAGCCAGTATATTGTGACCGAAAATGTGGAGGGCAAAGACGAACAGGACGTCATCAATCCCCGCGTGAGAATGAAGGTGACCAACGTTTATCAGAACAGGACAGCCGTCAATGCCCGCCTTCAGGGACTGGATCCGCGGGCGAGGGATAAATCCCCACTCGGTGCCCGCATCAAGGTGAAGGAGGGAGTCTCCATCGACCTGGGCACCATTGAACACGGCCAATCGATCGAACGCGTGTTTGAACTCGATATCCGCGATGACGGTCGCTTTGAATTTCAGGCACTCCTGACAGCGGTCCCCACGGATAGCGGTGAACAGTACAACATCGTCAGCCGTGGTGCTCCGATCGCGGTCGGCCAGCCATATCCGGTCGAGATCGAACTGAAGCATGTTGAATCATCCACCATCAACGATGCCAAAAACGGCAACTTTTTCGTCAAGCCCGGCAGCGGCGTTCACATCATCGCCACGGTCGTCAAGAAAACATCCAACAGCAGGCTGGAATTCAAAGGGATCCGGACCAAACCAACCGATCAGCAGCGCAATGCCTTTGGCGGGGTGCTGACCAGCGAGCAGGGCCGGAGTTTCTTCATCCCGCTGGTGCATGACCACGCGGTTGAACCGGAAGGAAGCACGGTACTTGGCGGGAACATCACCACAGAGGTCCGCGGCTATCCCACAGGACAGATCAGCTGGCAGCTGCCGGGCAAGGGTGAAGCCCGTCTCGTCGACATTGACAACAGGTCCATCACCGAACTCGCCGAGGACGACTTCCTGGTCAAGGCGACTTATGGCGAATACATCGGCGACCCGCTCACCGTGCGCATAGTCCAGGATTACCGTCAGGATCCGGTTCCATTCCGAAGTGTCTCCGAGCGCTTCGGGG
>JAUIAG010000058.1 GCA_030425355.1 Verrucomicrobiia bacterium | reverse complement strand
CATCCTGAATCTCTATATTGACCTGGCCGCCCTCATGGTAGGCCCGCATTTTCAGAGTTCCTTCCTCCGGCTTTCCATGGCGCGTTCTATCCCCCGGGGCTTCTATACCGTGGTCCACCGCGTTGCGGACAATATGAGTCAATGGGTCCTTGATGGCTTCGATGATGGTCTTGTCGAGTTCGGTCTCCTTGCCGTCGAGTTCCAGTCTGACTGCTTTTCCGCATGTCGAGGCGAGGTCCCGGACCACTCTGGGAAGTTTTCCCCAGATGTTGCCTATGGGCTGCATCCGGGTTTTCATCACATTCTCCTGAAGTTCTGTAGTGATCAGATTCAGGCGCTGCGAGGTCGCAACAAATGAGCTGTCTTCATACTGATGGGTGAACTGAAGCATCTGGTTTCTGGCAAGCACGAGTTCGCCGACCAGGTTCATCAGTTTGTCCAGCAGACCGACATCAACGCGGATGGTTGATTCGGAAGCGGATGAACCTCCGGCCGGCCGGTTCTCATGGTTGTCCTGTGTCGCGGATTCATCGCGCGCGTCCTGGGAAACAGCGCTGCCTGAGGAAAGGGGCGCTTCGTGGAGTTCTGAACCGACTGAGGCCGACTGGTTCTGCTCAGCATCCACATCACTGGAGCCGTCTTCGGCAGTGCCGATTTCCTCCGTGTCCGTCTCCTGCCTCTCCTCAGACTCCGGTTGTTTCGCCGGTTCATCCATCCCCTGATCCTGTGCCACCGGTTCAGCCGACTTAGGTTCAGCGTCATTGTTCTCAGGCGGGGTGCCGTCCTCACTCAGTGCCGTCAGAAGCCTGACCAGATCCGGAAATTCCTCTGTGCCTGAACTCCCGCTCTGATCAATCTGCTCCAGCATTGCGCGGACAGCATCCACCGTCGCCAGCATGGCATCGATGATGTGGGAATTGACCGACACTATTCCGTCCCTCACACGACTGAGGAGGTTTTCACCGGCGTGGGCGACCCGTTCCAGGTTCGAAAACCCGAGCAGACCGCTGCCGCCCTTCAGCGTATGCAGAGTTCTGAATATGCTGGCCACGGTGTTTTTCGAATCAGGATCCTTTTCCAGTGCGATCAGGTCCTGATCGAGAATGTCGAGGTTCTCACTGCTCTCAATGACAAACTCCCGGATTATTTCTTCCATTTCCTCAGACATAGAGATGAGATTATTTCTGCATTTGGTAAGGTATTTCAGGCAGGCACACGCCTGTCACATGGTCTGTTTCCGGAGAGTATTTCCGGAGACGTCGAATGGATTCAGAGGATCAGAGGATCAGCGGATCGATTTGTATAAATCCCGCCCTCTGGGACCGCATCATTGCGTGAATGACCCGGCTCAGGCCGGGCGAATCATCCCATCAGTGTATTGACGGGAGAATAAATCCGGCATGTGCATTATGTGGATTCTTCAGGCCCCGTTCAGGGTGCGTGAAACAGCTTCCATAACTTTGTCGATGCTGAAGGGTTTCGGAATATAGCCCGAAACACCGAGAGCGCTGGCTTTCTGCACAGTTTTCTCATCCGATTCGGCTGTCAGCATGATGACCGGTGTTTGTGCGTTTCTCCCGTTGGTCCGCAGGTGTTCCAGCACTTCGATACCACTCAGATCGGGCATGGTGATATCGAGCATAATCAGATCCGGCTGGCACTCCTCGGCTCTGTCAATGCCCTCCTGACCGCACGTCGCTTCAAGGATCTCATGCCCCGTGTCCTTCAGGGCGTTCTTAAGCATCATTCGAATGACTTTACTGTCATCAACAGTCAATATTTTCTTGCTCATTGGATTTATCGATTGGCGTATGGATTAATCAGAAAATCTATCCAGAGGGTGTCCTCCCCGTATTTAAAGGCGAACACCTCCTTGCGTGCGCCGGAGATCTTGTCGATGCTGACAACCTGTGCCTCGTCGACCACGGGAAGCCCGAGATGGCATGAGAGTCCCGCATCGCATATATTCGATTGCAGCTGGCCGCAGATGATATTCACCAGTTCACCCACCGAGTCCTTTTCTATCTCCTCGTCAATATCCTCCGGGGGGAGACCTGTAAGGCGGGATGCAATCTGCCTGGTCGCCCGGCTGGGAAAATCCAGATAGATCTTGCCGAAGACCTCACCGTTGAATTCGATCGACCCGATCACACCGTCCGAATCCCGCCGAAGTTTCGATGAGGCATCCATGATGCTCAGATCCGACCCCAGCATCTTCCGGAATGTCACCAGCACCGAGACGGTCAGCAGATTGCCCATCGCCAGCACCTCCACAATCCCGACGCCAAGTCTGTTGACCGCCACCTCGAGCGTTATCTCATCCGTGTTGTCCCTGCCATTCAGGGCTATCCTCTTTGTGCGCTGCGCCAGCTTCGGATCCGCCGAAATAATTTCGATAATCTCATCTATGCTGGCTGTATCAGTGACCTTGATCAGTCTGGACAGCTGCTCCAGATGTTCAGGCACAGTTTCAATCCCGAAGGCTGATTTCACTGAACTCATTTTTTGTGTCTTGGGTTTATTAGTAACTCTCATGGATACAGCCTCCTCTCAACCGATTGCCGTATCCGTGTATCCCTAGAGCGGATTTTCCTGAGTTGGATTAAGGAAATACCTGATCAGGTTTTGTCTAGGTTTGGGGGCGTGGTTTTCGCAAAAATTGGCAGAATAACCAGAAATTGGCCTCGGAACAGGCCCCGGTGCGATGTTGCATCCGGTCTTCGACACCCGTTCAAGGCGCCCTGTATATCCCGAATTAAAGGAAATTCCGCAAATAGGGAATACAGAATATACAAATATATGTGCGGTATCTTCCCAATTCAGCAGTGACAGTGTGAACTTCTCCGCTGCATTCACCCCTGCGCTGCGCTGAAAATGAGGATGATATATTGGAAAACTGACATTTTTTGAAAACCCTGTGTCAGGAAAGAGTTACCCGGGAAAGGCGGGAATGATGAGGATAATTCATGGGTTTTCTGCTGACAGCCGCGGGGATGATTCCTGTGCGGGCCGTGAACGATGCCGTCCGGACTGAGGGATTGGGGAATTGAGCAGTGTTGCAGCGCTTTGGAGGCGATGTATCAATCACTATATCATGTATATTAGACAAGTGGGCCCGCCAACCTGAACAGCTGGGCGAAAAAAAGGAAAAAAAATTTCCGATCAGCCCAGAAAAATGACAGCGGCGGGATTCTAGGGGAGTTGGAGGACGCGGAAGAAGACGGCATCCTCTTCATTGAAGGCGGAGACCGGCTCATTGAAAGTGAAGTCGAAGCTGGTGTCCTCGACTGTGGAGATGAAATTTCTCCATCCCCGGCCGAGGTCGTAAGTGAACTGGACCTGGTAGAATCTGGACGGGACGCCATCCCACGAAAACTGAAAATTTTCTCCATCGAGAAGGAAATTTCTGATGGGGACGGTGATGGGCCGGGTGGAGGCTTCAGGAGGGCCGAGGACGCGGAAATACTGCGATCGCTCCTCGGGTGTGAGGCAGAACAGGCCTTCAAATGACTGGAAGATCAGGTCATCGCCGAGGTCATTCCATTGATTGTCCTCCGGGTTTCTGGACTGGACCCGGTAGGGTGCGCCCGGAACAGCGGCCCATGAGAGGCAGATTTCCTGGTTCTGCACAAAGGCGGCGAGCTGATCGATGGGCTCCTCGGGCTCGAGGATGGTGAAGGCCGATGGAGGGCCGTCCCTCACTTCGAAGAGCCGGAAGGGTGAGGTGAGGGGCAGGCAGAATTCGCTCTGGGTGCGTGTAGCCTGGATGGCCGGGGATACTGAACTCCACTGGGAGTCTGATGCAGCGACCTTGCCGACCACATGGTAGACCCTGCCGATCTCGGACCTCCACCGGACACACAGATCCACAGTGACCATATCGATGGTGACGGGATCGGAGAGAATCCGGCCTTCGGTATTCCAGACTTCGAGGCGGTAGTCACCGGCGTTGCGGAAGCTGAAGCTGTTGATGGTGAGAATCCGCGACTGGGCACCGGCGATACGGGTTCCATTGAGCAGCCATTGGTAATTAAGGGGAATGGCGCCGGCGACCTCGGCTGTCAGAGTGACGCTGTCGCCGGGGTTGACAGTGCGGTCCGGAGGCATGGATCGGATTTCCGGCGGTCCTGACTGTGCCTCAATCTGAATGGTGAAGGGCGCCGGACTGCTGATGCCGCCGTTGCCGTCGAAAAGAGTGATCCTTCCGGAGCGTGTGGTCAGAGCCCTTTCCGGTTCAATGGCCTGAAAGTTGTAGTGGGCTGCCTTGAGCAGGGCTGCCAGTCCCTCCTGCGTGGCTCTCCGGGTGAGAATGACCTCCATTGTGCTCTGCCCGGGGTTGCCTCCGGAGAACAGCCCGATGATCTGGTCCTGATACAGCAGTGAATTCTCTTCGATGACGATTGATTCGCTTTCATCGTAGAACTCCAGCCGGTCGAGCGGGGAGGTGTTGTCGAGGACAATCTGGAGCCGGCCGCTCCCGAAGTTGGCCGAGTCGTAATCGATGATCTCGGCGGACCGTGTGAGAGGAAGCCTGTCATCCAGGGCAAAATCGCCGACGACTTCGGGGCTGAGGACAAGTCTCGGGCTGTTCTCGACGGCGGCGAAACGATAAAGCACTTTGCCCTGGTCCGGGGGAATCAGCCGGGTGTAGGCAACCACTGAACTGTTCCCCGCTGCATCGGAAGCAATCCGGCGGACCTCGACATCGGGGGTGACAAGGAATTGTCCGAAATCCATGGTGTTTCGTCCGTCGTGATTGAGCCGGCTGACCACCAGCCGCGGGTCGGCGCTTTCCGGGTCCTCCTGCCAGAATACCACCGCGTTGTCGTGGATGCCATTGATGGCAAAAGGAACCGCGTCTACGGGCACCTGCGGGGTCAGATTCGCCGTGCCGGCCTCTTCATACTCGCCCGGGCCCTGCCGCAGGAATGTCCGGGTGGACAGAAACCGGCTTTCCGTTTCGTCATCCGATTGGGCCGACCAGACCACCGACACCGACTCCTCGTGGGCGGTTACAGCCGGTGCTTCATGGTCTGTCTCCGGTTCCGGTTCGAAAAAGAATACCGGCACCCGGCCCTCCACATAGCGCGACGGGAGCCAGCCGGCACGGAGACCCATCAGGTTGTTCTCGTGGCGCTGGAGAAAACAGAATATCAGCTCGCCGTCCATGACTGTGGCGTCCGGTGACGAGGCCCTGACAGCCGCCTCCGAAAGCCTCACCGGCACCGGGTTGATTCGCTGCAGCAGCGTGCTGAAATACTGCGCGGAAACCTGCTGCTGGGCTCCCGCCGTCGTCACCGAATGCCAGAGAAGAATCAACTGGTTGTCTCCGGTGAGGATCTTTGGAGTTCGGTAATCCCCGGCACCCTGAACCAGTGACGCCCCTGTCGCCTCTGTTTCCTCCGAATAATCCAGCGGCAGCGAAAGCCCCTGAATGCTTGTGTCTCCTTCCGGGGATACGGACCGCCATGCGGCGAACAGTCTGCCGAAGCCCGCCACAAGGCTGGTCTGCGTCTGATCCCCCGGAGCACCGGCCAGCAGCCGTGGTGACCCGTCAAGCACTTCGCCGGTTTCACGGTTCACACGGAGGAGAAAGATATCGTAGCCGGTTTCCGGACTTTTTTCACTCCATGCGATATAGGCAACATCCCCGGCGATGGTGACAGCCGGATAGTCCTGATCGGATGGCACGTTGGAAGCCACCTGTTCTGCCGTGGTGTTGATCAAAATGCCGTCCCCGGTGGAGGCCAGGCCCATCCGGTAGTAGATGTCGAGGTTATCGCCACTGCGGAAGTCTTCCCAGATCGTCGCGGTGACCGGTCCGATGGCTGCCACGGAGGGCCTTGACTGAGGCCGCTCGTGGTCGGTCAGTTCAATGATGTCGCCGGTGACCGGGGCCAGTTCCGGGTCCATAAGGAGCGCCTGAATATTTCTCCGGAGGAATCCTGTTTCCGTGGAGGCGTGTTCCCACACAACCAGCCATCCATCGTCGACAAAGGCGAGAGCCGGGCGTGTCCGGTCCTGATCGTCCTGAATGACCGGAAGCGGGTTTCTGACCGTCAGTGCCCCCTCCGAAAAGTCGGCAGGCTGTGCGTAGATGCCGTATTTGTCCTGATCGCCCCGCATCTGGTATGCAATGACCGTTCCCGCGGAGGACCTGGCAATGGATGGCATCAGAATGGAGGAACCGGTATTGGTCAGCGCCACGGGCTCCACATCCTCCGGCAATTCCACCGCGGGTATTTCCACTCCGTAAATCTGACTGGATCGGCCATCGCGCAGATCCTCCCATATCAGCTGGAAGGTGATGTCGGTCGACGTCATTGCAGGTCTCAGCTGATTGAAGGGAGCGTCGGTGATGGACAGCGGCCCGGGGTCCGGCAGGCTGCCGGTGGCATCGACGCGCTGGGCGATGATATCAAAGTCGCTGCGCCCATCGACCGAAGACTCAGACTGGCAGGCAACCAGAAACCGGTTCGCCGCCGAGGCCACGGCCGGCATCTGCTGCAGCCCCGCCTCATCCATGATCTCAATCGGATCCGACAACAGCGGACTCGCCGACTCCCGCGAGAGAACCATCCCCATGATACGCGAATCATCCTCTCTGGACCGCTCCTCCCAGACGACAAGGATTGACTCAAAGCCGACGGCAATCGCCGGATTGACATTGTCTCCTGCATCCGACGAAACCAGAAACCCTCCCGGATCAAGGACGTTGCCGAGGGAATCAATCCTCGTGCCCCAGATACGATGGTTTCCATCGGGAAGCTGGTCGGCCCATACCGCCAGAAAAAAATCGTCCACGGCCACAATCCGGGGAGAGAACTGCGGATTGTCATTGTTGGTGACAGAGACAAGGGGCACGCCTCTTTCCGGACCGATCACCGGGTCAAGACACAGCGGGTAGACGGCGTTCTCCAGAACCTCCGCCGGAATACGCCAGCGTATCGAACCGCCTTCGATAATCCCGTCCATTGGAACACGCATCCCTCCGGAATCAATCAGAAATGCCCTGCTGATTCTCAATGACGGAGTGGCCCCGAATCCGTCTCCGGATCGACTCACGATGAAATGGCCATCCGTTGTGTTTTCAATGCGGACCTGCTGCCCGGACGAAATCCAAACTTCAAGATCACCGGGGATAAGCGGCCGATGCTCAAAGATCCATGCCACGGAAAATCCGTCCGCGTCCTCCTCCGGGGCAAAATACTCCACATGGGGCACCGGGCCCGACTTCCGGAAAAACTGAAGGGATTTTCCTACAAGGTCCGCTGCCGGCGACTCTTCGCGTTCGGTGAAAAAGGCCATTGGTGAAAGGTCGGCGGGCTGGACGGAGGTCTTCACGTCCAGCCCGTGTCCGGGCACACCAATGTGTTTGATACGGATCCCGTCGCCCGACCAGTTGACGCGAATACTTTTCGTTTGAAGCGAAAAGCTGCTGTCATTGCCGGGGTGATGGCCATCCGGCTGTCCGTGTCTGATTATCGGGATGGCACCGGAGATGTGGCCGGCATCCGCGCGCCAGAAGGCTTTGCCGGCCGGTATGCCGTGGGTGGCAGACATGCTGTCTGCATCATGTGCGCCATCCGTCGCCGGATGTCCTGCCAGGGCAGCAGGGACAGCCAGCAGCAGAATCAGGAATCGTGGAAGGGCAGGGGTCATGCCGGCAGTCTCCGGGTGAAGTCAGCAGACGACTTGAGGTGATCGAGGATGACGGCCAGAGCTTCATCCGGGTCATCGGCCGGAACTGGCGTGGATGGCATCTGGTTGCGGAACCATGTGCGCTGGCGCTTGGCATACTGACGGGTGCGGACGCGTATTTCCCCGACGGTGTCCTCCAGAGACACAGATTCCCTGAGGTGGGCGATGGCCTGCCGGTAGCCTATGGCCTGTCGGGCCGTGGTGTTTTCCAGCAGCCCGCGTTCCAGCAGCTGCCGGGTTTCATCGATCAGTCCATCCCGGATCATCGTGGTGACACGCTGGTCCAGTTTTTCTTTCAGCTTCGTGACATCCCGTCCCAGCACGAAAGTCTGTTCCGGCCATTTCCGGATATTCTCCTTCCATGGCGACCACGTTTCGGAGGGGCTGCGTCCGGTCAGGCGGGCCACTTCGAGAGCCCGGACCACCCGTCGTTTATTGTGGATATCGATGTGGTCAAGGCTGCCGGGTGAAATGGCGGCCAGCTGGTGGCGGAGTTCCTCCAGCGTTAGGGACTCGAGTTCACGGCGAAGGCCGGGATTGGCCGGCGGCGCGCTGCCGATGCCACAGAAAAACGCCTTGAGATACAGCCCTGTGCCGCCGCAGAAAACCGGCACCCGCCCTCTGTCCCGGATGTCGACAAGCACCCTGCCGGCCATCCTGACAAACTGCCCGGCATCGAATTCGGTGTCCGGATCCGCCACATCGATGAGGTGGTGCGGGACCCCCAGTCGCTGATCGCCGGGCACCTTGGCCGTGCCGATATCCATGCCGCGGTACACCTGCATGGAATCGACGGAAATAATTTCACCGTCGATTTCCTGCGCAAGGCGAATTGCCAGTTCGGATTTCCCCGATCCGGTCGGACCGGTGATCACCACAATGTCCTGAAAATCCGTTGTGTCCATCGCGGTTCATGTCATGGGTTGCCGGTCTCAGGTCCGCGCCGGGCCGGAGTGCCCGTCGTCGTGCCCGCTGTCCGTCGACTGCTCGACGGGCACAGCTGCCTGACGCATCCCGTCACCGTAGCGTCGTGCCTCCATTGCGCTTAAAAGAAACATCAGGCCGATTCCGGTGCAGATGGCGGTGTCGGCGATGTTGAAGGCCGGGAATCCAATTTCGGTGAGGTGCAGCGGATCCTCTGCCGTGTAGCGGCGGTAGGTGTAGAAATAAATAAAATCAATCACATGGCTGTGGATGAGCCGGTCAATCAGATTTCCTATGATTCCCCCGGTGATCACGCCCATGGCCCACCGGCCGAGTGGCCTGTGCACTTCGAAGTGACGACGCAGAAAGAACATCCCCACAAGCGCGGCGACAGCTATCAGCGAGAGAATGTGGCCCTGGCCCTGAAACATGCTGAAGGCTGAGCCGGTGTTGCCCCAGTGCACCAGCTTGAAGAACCCGTCCACCAGGTTGATCTCCTCAGTGCGGAATTCAAGATTGGCCGAGACAATCCATTTGGTCAGCTGATCCAGTATCAGTACACCCGCGGCAATCCCGTAGACGCGAACCATCCATTTGAGATCTCCGCCTGACGGTTCGTCCCCCCCGACCGGCTCCGATGCCGATGCCGATGCATCCAATTCACGGTTTTTTTCCATTAGAACACTCGAACTCAGACACTTTCGCATATCTACCCACCCATGGCAAAAGCCAAAAAGCCGGCTCATTGCGCCATGGATTCTGCCATGACGCCGGGTTCCGACAGTATGCCCGGCATTCGGTTCACCCATGCAGGAGCTCCCGATATGGATACCGTGCGGGCTTCCATGACTATGAACAAAAACTATTGGGCGTCCTCCAGGGCATTCCGGAACCGAAACTCATTCCATTGCATGCGCCGGATCGAGTCATGCACAGCCATTGGCGATTCTGCCGCAGGCTCCATGATCCGTTTTCCCGTTCCGGTATGAATTCCCCTGTCCACACCCGGCTGCTGCTATCCCTGTATCAAAGCCGTAATCCCCAGAACGATGCTGACTAAGGGTATAACGATGACCAGCACTGAGAGGATAATATTGCCGAGAGCTTTCCAAGCGGAAAAACCCTGAACCTGACCCAGGCTTTTGAGAAAAACCACCAATGCCCAGATCCCGATTATCACCTCTATGAGAGAAAAGACCATATAGATCAACATCAGTGACGAACTGGCATCAATCCTGGGTGTCTCGCTGGTGAAGAGTTCCTGACCAAAAAGTGCAAGACCTGGCACGTAGAGGATGAGAGACCAGATCACGGGTACGCCTGACCACGCAATCGCCGCCCGGATATTTTCAGGCGATGCGCTCCCACCCAGATATCTGCCTGTCCAGCGAATGAGAGCCCCGCCAACATAAAGGCTGATCAATCCGCCTATCGGCCCGGCAATCAAAGCGACAAGGAATATCATGGGCCATTCCATATCATCGCCCATGCTTTTGCCACTGGCGCGATTCAACTACTGGGCGAATCCGGTCAAAAATGCCGGTAACAACACCAGATGTGCTGGATCTCCATCAACTATTTGCTGAATGGTCCGGCGCGGCTGAGTCCACATTGAAACCCATGGATTCAGTGATTGGTTTCCACTTTCCATATCTGTCTTTCTTCTTCAATCCTGGACGGGTTCCAGCCGGTTTCACGCTGCTTCAGCGCCGGATATGCTGATCTCACCCCTGGCACGCTGAACCATAACCAATGTCCGGCCGCTTCTTTCACTTCTGAAATTCCCGGCGGATCACATCGAACAAAGGATTGTTCTGACGTGGAGGTGAGGGATTCTTTCCTTCCTCTTTCGCCTGCCAGTATTTCCATCCGAGTCCGCCGGTGCCGATTTCATAGTCATAGCCGTCCCATTCGTCTTCCCTGAATGAATAGAAGGCCCAATGGAGTTTGTGGCTGTTGAGGACTGAAATGACATCGCTGAGGTACTGATCGCATCCGGTATTGCGCCGGTAGCAGCCGAATTCCCCGCAGACCAGTCGGTTGGCTGGAATATCCCGGTCCGCGGCCCATTTGAGGAACGGCTGCAGATAGGCTTCGATCCGGTCCTTATTCCACTCCGCCGATTCACCGGCAAAAGGGATTATCCCGGGGTAGGAGAGATTCGCTTCCTTCCTGAAGTTACCGGCGCTGGTGAAGGCGTAGGGTTCATACATATGGAAAGAATAGAGAATTCGTGAATCGGTCATGCGGGGCCAATGGGTGAAGGCATCCGGTTGTGCATACCATCCGGCGTCGAGCATGATCGGGGTTTCAGTGTCTGCCCCGCGAATTGCCGCCACCACTTTCTCATAAAATGCAGGGAGGTCGTGGGAGGTCCCTTTGTAGTTCTCATACCATGTGGCATATCGATCCGCCGGTCCATGTTCGGCCAGGCCGGTGCCCATTTCCGGTGTGGGTTCATTGATCAGATTGTATCCATAAACCGCCGGGTGGTTTTTGAGTTTTCCGGCCAGTGCCCCCCAGAACTGGGCGGCCTGGTTCCAGTATGCTTTGTCGTTCCAAAGCCGAAGATCGTTCTGGTCGTCATTATTCTGCGACCACCGGTTCCCCGGAAGGCTCAGTGGCGTGACAACAACTTTCATTCCATGCTGATGAGCCCAGTCGAGAACCTTCATCAGCAAATCAAGGTCCTCCTGAACAAGCGATGTATAATTATCGGCGCTGCCCATCAGGAAATCGCGTTCCCGGCTGCTCCACTTGTCATAAGCCAGCCTCACCCATTCTATTCCAAGCTCCCGCGCATCCGCAAACCACTGAGCCTCCGGCACCGCGTTCATATAATTCGCACCCTTGCGGGCCTGATCGCTTTCCCAGAATTTCATCCGGTCAACGTCGCCGCCGATCACGGCCTGTGACGCAGACAAACAAAGCAGGAGAATGGGGAGTATGGCAGCAGGTGGGTATTTCATTCGTATCATTGCTAAAAAGATGTTCTGTATGGGTGAAAGTTCACTGTTTGCTGTTCAGGGTCAAGGATCTTCCGGATCAGGAGGTGCCAGGCACGATTGTGCCTGGCACCTCTTCGGGCACCAAAACAAATGCGAAAGCCCTGGAGTTCTGGCAGATGGCACCGGGTAGTGCAGCTCGGGTATCCGGTATGGGGCTTCATTGGCTGACAATCGGCCATGTGGCTTTTTGCGATCCCGATTCAGACTGATCCCTGAGGGATCACAGATTCATAGCCGGTGGTTGAGCGAGGCACGAGCGACACCACCGGTTTCTGTATTCCCGGTCCATCGACTCACCCCGGCAGGGGTGCCGGAGCTCTGGTTGAGGTGCCAGGCACAAATGTGCCTGGCACCTCCGCGTCCGCTGCAACAAATGTGGAAGCTCCGGACTTTTGGCGGCGGGCACTGGGTAGTGAAGCTTGAGTATCCGGTATGGGGCTTCATTGGCTGACAATCGGCCCGGTGGCTTTTTGTGATCCCGATTCAGACTGATTCCGGAGGGATCACAGATTCATAGCCGGTGGTTGAGCGAGGCACGAGCGACACCACCGGTTTCTGTATTCCGCTCTTACGGACGCACCCCGGCAGGGGTGCCGGAACCGGCCAAGGCTCCGGTTGAGGTGCCAGGCACAATCGTGCCTGGCACCTCTTCGGACGCAACAGGCACAATCGTGCCAGGCACCTTCTGAAGCCCGTTTGAAGACAATAAAAAAAGCCGCGATGGACGTGGGTCCTCTGCGGCGCGGGGAGAGAAATGTGTGAAAGTGTTCCTCTGAGTGGCGGGATCAGAATTTCCCGCCGTAGACGGCGTTTTTGCCGAGGAGTTCCTCGATGCGGAGGAGCTGGTTGTATTTGGCGAGGCGGTCGGAACGGCTCATGGAACCGGTCTTGATCTGTCCGGCATTGGTGGCGACGGCGATGTCGGCGATGGTGGCATCCTCGGTTTCGCCGGAGCGGTGGCTGATGACGGCGGTGTAGTTGTTGTGCTGGGCCAGCTCGACGGCGTCCATGGTCTCGGTGAGGGATCCAATCTGGTTCACCTTGACGAGGATGGAGTTGGCGACACCGAGGTCGATACCCTTCTGGAGGAACTTTGTGTTGGTGACAAACAGGTCGTCACCGACCAGCTGCACACGGTCGCCCAGTTTGTCGGTCAGGATCTTCCATGTGTCCCAGTCATTCTCGTCGCAGCCGTCCTCGATGGAGATAATCGGGTATTTGGAAGTCAGCTCCACGTAGAAGTCGACCAGTTCCCCGCCGGAGAGTTTCCTACCGGAGCTCTTCTTGAAGACGTACTGCTTGTTGTCGCGGTCGTAGAATTCTGAGGAAGCCACGTCGAGGGCGAGGAACATCTGTTCTCCGTCCTTGTAACCGGCGTCCTTGACGGCCTGAAGGATGGCCTCAATGGCTTCCTCCGCACTGCCGAGATTGGGGGCAAATCCGCCTTCGTCCCCCACGGCTGTCGACATTCCCTTGCCTTTGAGAACTTTCTTGAGGGCGTGGAATGTTTCGGTGGTGGCGCGGACAGCTTCGGAGAATGTATCGAAGCCTTTGGGGATGATCATGAACTCCTGGAAATCAATCGGAGCATCGGAGTGAGCACCGCCGTTGATGACGTTGGCCATCGGAACAGGAAGGACTTTGGCATTCGGACCGCCGAGGTACTGATAAAGCGGCAGCTGCAGGAGGTTGGCGGCGGCCTTGGCGTTGGCCATGGAAACAGCAAGGATGGCATTCGCACCGATGCTGCTCTTGGTCGGGGTGCCGTCCAGCTCGAGCATGATACGGTCGACACTCAGCTGGTCCACCGCATCGACGCCGATCAGCGCGGGACGGATTTTTTCCAGCACGTTGTCAACCGCTGTGTTGACGCTTTTGCCGAGGTAAATGCTTTTATCTCCATCGCGAAGCTCGAGGGCTTCGTTTTCACCGGTGCTGGCTCCGCTCGGCACTGCAGCCCGGCCGTATGACCCATCCTCAAGGATGACATCGGCTTCCACTGTGGGGTTCCCGCGGGAATCCAGGACCATCCTGGCGCGTATATCTTCAATGATGCTCATTTTTATTTCGTAACGACGTTCGTTCAGTCTTCGACGCGCGAATCATAGGCCCTACAGCTCCACCGTCAAGAAAAGTGCCTTCCGTCCCGCCCTCGAGGCACTGAACGTGGATTTACGGCAGATCCGGTTTTGCGGCAGATTGGATGGAAGTCCGAGGAATCGGCCGGAGAGGCAGCCGGTGAACGCCGGCGGTTTCCCGGATTCACCCCAGGGGAAAACCGGAACGGCGCGGGTGTGTACGGAATGGGAAATTTTCAGCCCGTGCGGGACAGTCCCATGGACTGACGGGGCTTGATGTAGGAAGACTGAATCCTCCGAAGATTGCTGAGCGAGTTGTCGAACTGCTGAATCTTCATTTTCGATTCATTGACCTTCTGGCTGATAAGGTCGAAGATTTCCTGTTCGGCGAGCCGGAGCTGCCGGGCAAAATCACTGCGGTGGATTTCCCGGGTCTGCTCCGGATGGGATACCGACAGCTGTGAAATCCGCGTCTTGAGCACTTCCTTCTCCCGCTGGCATCGGGATACCTGAATCCAGTCATCAATCAGCACCGCCTGTTTCAGGCGGATAGACCAGTCCTTCCACTGGTGATAAAGACCTTGAAGTTCCGCTGCGGCATCAGCGGGCTCCACGGAAGCCTCCGCGTTGGTCGACTCAGTCTTCATCAGCCTGCGGATTGTGTGAGGGACTGGAATTCCTCCTGCGTCATCGGCTGTCCGCCCCGTTCAAGCATCATCGCCCAGGCATTGCGAAGCTCCGAAATATGCTGAATCGTTGCTTCAATACCATCGGGGGTCTTATTCATGTTGCTCTCGTGAAGGCGGCGTTCGCAGTAATCATACAACTGCAGGAAATTTCCGGCGACGTCAGCGCCCTGTTTATGATCCAGGGACTGGATCAGTTCATAAATGATATCCTGAGCGCGGATGATATTGTCGTTGATGGTCGCGATGCGCTCGGCCGGGTCGTCCTTGTCGAAGCCGGTGAGAGCCAGTCGGCAAAAGCGGATGATGCCGTCATAAAGCATCAGAACCAGCTGCCCGGGTGTCGCCGTGGTGGTCGCACTTTTCTTGTATGCGTCAAGCGGGTTCCCTCTCAATGCCATCACGTGCAGTGTCCTCAGCCCTCGATGTCATCATTTGCCAGATAGCCCGCCATCAGCCGGCTGATCTGATCGATATCCTGGTCGGACGGAAAGTCGGGATCGGCAATCAGTTTCCTTGCCTCCTCGACCTTCTCCGGTCGGACTTCCGGGGCATTGGCCATTGCATCCCTCAGGGACTGTGTTCGTGAAAAGTCAGTCCCGGGCGTGGTTCCATAAGTCGAACCCGGCGTCACCTGTCTCGACCCATTGATGGATCGACCCCATTCCGGAATAAAATTGTTGCTTGTGGGACGGATGTCCATGGTTTCCTCTTCCTGTTTTCCTTTGAAAACTCAGATCGGTTTCTGTGTCAGTTAAGGCGGCGGATTCAGGAAATTCCTTGAGCTAAATCTGTCTCCTGTTCTCCTGCCGGTTGCCAGTGCGATATCAACGCAAGGGGATGCTGGAGAAGGCCTTGTCCAGGACCTCGCGAATGAACTGGTCCCCGGCCGGAGCTGTTGTGCGAACCGGTTCCGGAGTGCCATCCGGCAGTCCAAGCACCCGGTCGAGGTTGAAGAACCGGCCGATTTTCCCCTTTCTGTTCTCATCGCGCGCGGTGACAGCCCTGCCGCGGAAAAGGTGATCCATCTGCCAGACAGTCGATCCGTCCCGGACGTCGACCAGATGACAGCGAAGGCCGAGCTGATAATCCTGAAACGGGTCGTAGGCTGTCATTTCACAGAACAGCAGCCCCTGGACCTGGCCCGCCTTTTGAAATGTTTGAAGCAGATCCTCCGGGAGTGGCTCCGATGACCGCCACTGGGAGCGGCCCGTCCAGATCTCGACCTGGTCGGGCGTCAGAAACACCGGCCTGAAAGCCCCGACTTTCTGCAGGGCCGCAGGCAGGACTCTGGTCAGCCCGCGCTGTCCGTGTTCCAGAACAATGCTGTTGCTCGTGGCAGGCACCGTCACCGGCATAACAGCCACCGTCTGCACATCCGCTGGAAAGCGCGTCGACTGAATGAAAACCTGGATATCCTTGTCATTGAGCAGATGCACCCGGCCATCACCGGTCTCCTCCTCCCCGGCCTCGACTGTGGCAACAGCCGACAGCACAGCCACCGCCACCGCCGCAAGCACAATTGTGAGTAAGTTGTGAAAACAGTGAATATCCCTTCCGGATTTCAAAAGGGTCGGACCGACATTGGCCCGTTCCGCGTTCTCATCGACGGTTATTGAAGAATGTTGATAGGCTGGCATGGCAAAGGATGAATGGCTGTCCCGTATCCGCTTTATATTGAAGGAGATATCAGCCTCCGAGGTTGCTGCTCAGAAACTGAAGCTGCTGATTGGCTTCCGCCTGGGCGCTTTCCATGGCAATGAATCTTTGAATCATTCGATCCCGGTTTGACTGAACGATGCGCTCCAGATCATCAATCTGCGTATCGATATCACGGACCTGGTTGCCGATGTTTTCCTGCTTCCGGACAATTGTCCCCTCGTCGCCGATGGTTGCGTCGAGGAAGGACTGAAATCGCCGGGTCAGACCGCTGGTCTCGTCGGTGAAGAATTTCTTCAGTCCTTCGATATTGTTCTGGATGGCGTCGGTGAGCAGGGAGGCGTCGGTCAGGGCGATGTTATTGTCGTCGCCATTGGAGTTGATACCGATCTTGGAAAGAAAATCTATTGGGGTGTCAATGCCGCTGACCCGGCCGTTGGCAAGGCCACGCAGTGTCGAGGCAATCTGACTGGCATCCAGTTCGCCGGCCAGAATGGCCGCATCAACCGTCCCGTCAGAGTCAGTCTCCACTCTGGTGTTGGAATCGATCAGACTTTGAACACTGTTGTAGTCGGAAATGAATGAATCGATGGCGGACCGGATCTTCGCCTCGTCGATGTTGACATTGAGGGTCACTTTCCCTTCGGTCAGCGCGTTGATGGTGATGCCGGTCAGGCCCGATGATTCCTCATCAATCTGATTGGTGAAGCTCTGCAGTTCGCTGCCGCCGTTGATGGTGTAGCGGAGGTTCTCGCCGCGCTGCATGGTGCTGCCCGAAAGCCCGGTGGCGGCGAGGAAATTGCCGTTCACGTCCTCCATTGTAATGCCGAGATCACCGGTCTTCTTATTGGTGATCATGAACTGTCCGGCAATCGAGTCATAGGAGGCACTGACCCCTGCATCGGAGGTGTTGATGCGGTTCAGGATGTCGGCAATGGCATCGGTTGACGTATCAAAGGAAATCTCCGTGCCGTTGATGATGAATTTTCCATCGCCGGCGCCGCCGTCGGTGAGTGGGGTGGCGAGGTTCGAGGAGGCGATTTCCTTGTTGAGTACGACGCTGCCGATGCCGGCCGCGCTGTTGACGACCCCGGTCCCGTTGTTGTAAAGCCGCGCCAGTTGCAGGAAGTTGCTGGTGTCATTCGCACTCCCCAGAACGATCTCGTTCGAGCTGGCGAGTTCAATGCGGTCGGTGCTGGAGTTATAACTGGCCGTCACGTCGCCGCCTGTGGCCGTGTAGATCTTATCGAAGACTTCCTGCAGGGTGTCGGAGTTGGCAATTTCCACCCGTTCACCATTGATCGAAAAAACACCCTCGCGCATCGGGCGGTAAAAACTGGCGTCCGACAGCTGCAGGGTCGAGACATCGTCGCTGATACTCAGCCTGGAAGCCACACCGCCCGCCCCGGTCCATACCGATGATGTGGCCATCCCAAGGATTTCCACTTCGTAACTTCCGGTCGGTGCTCCGGCTTCCGCATCGATGGAGGCGATTTCCTCATCGGAGGTCGTCCCGCTGCGGCTGTCAAAAAATGTCGGATCCGACAGGGTCTCGACTTTGTTCTGAAGGGTCGACAGCTGCGTCTGAATCGATGAATACGCATTGCGACGCTCATTCAGCCGGTCCTGCTCGTTGAGCAGCCGCCGCTGTGGCGCCCGCTCCACTTCAGCAAGCTGATCGACCAGTGTGCGCCAGTCAAAGCCCGAGGCCAGTCCTGATAATCCCAAGTCCATGGATTGCAATGTGTTGAGTTGTGCTCTGCAGCGTCCGTTTTCAGATCACGGCTCAGCCTGAAATCTGATAACCCAACTCACATAAGCGACCCATTGCCATGTAACTTGAGCCCGCCCCCATAAAAAAATCAAACCTGCTCCATCCGTGGACAGCAGCAGGTTGGAAAAACCGGAAACGAACCGGAGGCGGCTGCCTCCGGACGGGCAGGTGGTCAGGGGTGGGCGTCCGTCAGCCTTTCCATGGGGCTACCTGGAATTCGAAAAATCGGCGGGGTTGTAGAAACCGGTTTTGCCTGCCGTGGCCTCGCGGATTCTGGCAACCTGCTCCGGCGAGACCGGCGCCGCCGAGTTGCCGAAGGAATTCCGGACATAGGTCAGCACAGCGGCAATTTCCTCATCGGGGAGGCCCTTGAAAGCTGTCATGGGAACCAGCCCGGGGTAGTCGACGCCTTTAACTGTGATCGGCCCGAGCAGACCGTGGAGGGTGAGTTTGATAAGCCGGTCGGGATCGCCATTCACCCATTCACTCTCTTCCAGGGGAGGAAACTGCGCGGCTGGCAGGCCCCTTCCGTCCTCCTGGTGACAGGTGGCGCAGTGGCCCTCACGGCGGTAGACTCCGGCACCCAGAAGGAACAGATCCCGATCCTTTCCGGTGAGCGAGGTGGTGATCCGGTCCGGCTTTTTCTGCGGGATGGTGGAGCCGGTCAGGTGGGCCATTGCGGTGTCGTAAACCGGTTTCAGCCATGCATCCATCCCGGCGGCCCCGGCGGTCTCGACAATGGGAAGGCCGACGTCGGGCTGCAGCCACGAGGCGGCGGCGATGGTTTCAAGGCGGACGCGTCCATGAGGATCTTTTGCAGCGAGAGCCATCAGTTCGGCATGGTCGGGGATGCGGTGGGTATTGTATCGAAGTGCCCGGACAGCCGCGGCACGTGCCCGGAAGTCCTGCGCGTGAAGCAGTCTGCGGAGGAGGGACGGCTCGATCCGGTCCAGCCCCCAGCTGACCCAGAGCGCTTCGACCAGATGGTGTTCATATTTTTCATCCGCCGGATTGAGGTTGGCGGTCCATTGCCTGAGGGCTGCCATCACCTCGCGGGGATCGCGTCCACGGAGTTCCCGCCTTGTGCGGTATCGGGTGCGGTACTCCGGCTGCTTCAGATTCTGAAAAAGTTCGTCGAGGGTGGCGCCGGCGATTCTGGCCGGCCTGACCAGCGGCCGTGAGGGGTAGGTGAGACGGTAGATACGGCCGTGCACATGGTCGCGCAGAGGGTCGCGCGCGCTGTGCTGCATATGCCCGACGAGGACATTGTGCCAGTCGACAATGTAGAGAGACCCGTCCGGTGCAAATTCCAGATCGACCGGTCTGAAATTTCCGTCAGTGCTGCGAAGCAGATCCTGGCGGTGGCGGCTCGCATAACCCGTCCCTTCGTCCTCAATCGTATGCTGCTTCGTCCCCAGAAAACCGATGGTGTTATGAAGCAGAATATCCCCCTGGACTTCATCCGGGAAATGCCGGCTGGAAATGAACTCCAGCCCGGATGTCGGCCTCACACGGTGACGGTCCTCAATCAGGCTCGGCGGGTTCGGAGAAAATTCTCCATACCGCACCGCCACCGTCCCGGGTGTCATCCACCGCATGTTGGGATCCGAGGTATCCAGAAAGAAGATCTGCCCCCACTCGTCAAAGGCCGTGCCCCACGGGTTTGGTATCGAAAGCCGCGCCGTCCTCTCAAGATGACGGCGGTTCGGGTCAAAACGGAAGAATCCGCCATTGGAACTGCGCACCGGGCCATACGCGGTTTCGATATGGCTGTGCAGGAAAGTGCCTTCCCCCATGTAAATCGCTCCCGAGGGGTCGGCACAGAAGGCGCTGATCACGTGGTGGGTGTCGTGGTCATCAAAACCGCTGAGAACAATTTCGCGTTGATCGGCGCGGTCATCGCCGTCCTGGTCCACCAGCAGGACGAGGTGAGTGCCCTGGGCGACATAGACACCCTCCGGTGCCAGTTCGAAACCGGTGGGGAGATGGAGGTCGTCGGCGAACACGGTCTCCCGGTCTGCTTTTCCGTCACCGTCGGTATCCTCGAGGATCAGCAGCATGTCCTTCGGCCGTGGATCCCCGGGCTGGTAATGGGGGTAGCTGGGCATGGTGGCAACCCAGAGCCGCCCCCTGTTGTCAAATGACAGCTGCACGGGGTTGGCCAGATTCGGGAATTCCCGCTCGGACGCAAACATCGACAGCTCGTAGCCATCCGCAACGGTGAATGTCGCCAGTGCGTCCTTTTCGTAAAGATACTCCGGCGTGCCGTTTTTGTTGCCCGGACGGTAATTGGTCTCGATTTCCGGCAGTGGATGCGTCATGCGGTCAGCCTCCGCAAGGTCGAAACCGCGTCCTGCAAGGGCGGCGTGGATCGCCCGGTCGCGATTGGCAGTCATCTGCTCCAGCTTCTTCAGCTCGTGCGGGTAATTCATCGGCCCGAATGGCCGGTGGCGGCGACCGTAAACATGCACCCCATTCGGGATCTTGTAAAAATTATGCCAGATCCAGTTTTTCTCGCGCACCGCATCGATGACCACTGACGGATCCACTGCATTCTCCGGTCTCGCACCAAAAATCCCGTCAGCCAGCGCCGGTGCCAGCCGCGCATATCCCTCTTCCGTCAGCAGGGCCCCGTCGCGGGTCAGAGGGGATGCCGACTCCTCAAACCACCGACCCGTCAGACCGAACAGGTTGACGAAGTGAATCTGCTTTTCACCCGCGACCTTTTCCATGGCGGCTGTATACAGTGCGAGATTGGCATTTTCACGGACCCCGTCCGGTGTGCCATGCCGTGCCGAAAGGTCCTCAAAGGCCACCGGCGAAACCAGGACCAGTTCCGGAGCGGTGAATCCATTGTAGGTCTGGCTCAAGGTATGGTCGATGAATGCCTCCAGCTCCCCGGTGAAATTCTCCAGCCCAGCCACACCGTTGAACGATTCATTGTAGCCGAAAAAGGCTATGATCAGATCCGCATTCAACCGACTCAGCCACTGATCCGGCGTTTCGTAATCCCCCTGACCGCTGTGTCCGGATCCCCACCGGTCCTTCGCTGCCGAAAGCGGCGGATGGAACTGCTCCGCTCCGGGAAATGCCCACGGACTCGGCCGCCCCGAGTGTGGACGGAACCCCGGTGTGTTCCCCTCATCACACATGTTGCGGATGATCAGCTGGTAGTCCGGATACCGACTCTGAACCTCCGCTTCAAAATACCCGAATTCCATCATCCTCGACCCCAGACCATTCCCGAGGAGGACAACATTCATCCCGCGCTCAATCACAACGGCCGACCCCGCTCCAGGGGAGCTCATAAGAGCCAGTCCAAGGAGCATGACACTGATGAAACCAGACACCGGTTTCCTGAAGCGATGACGTATCACTGTTGGCATATCCGGAATCCTACCCGATCAATGCCCCGCCCTCAACCGCAACAGCATCTCACAGCTCACCCGCTGCCTTGCACATTTTCTCCTGAAGTGCCAACTCCTCAGAT
>JAUIAG010000057.1 GCA_030425355.1 Verrucomicrobiia bacterium | reverse complement strand
TTTGGGGAGGTCGTGATGGATGACAAACCGGACATTGGGTTTGTTGACACCCATGCCGAATGCGATGGTGGCACAGACCACCTGGACTTCGTCGCGGATGAATTTTTCCTGGTGTTCGGCTCTCTGACGGTTGGTGAGACCGGCATGGTAGGGCAGGGCATGGATGCCGTCGCGACGGAGTTTCTCTGCCAGGCCGTCGGCGATTTTCCGGGAATGGCAGTAGACGATGCCGCTGTCGCCCGGGCGTTCCTCAATGAGCTCCAGTGTCTGCTGATAGCCGCTGCTGCGGGGCAGGACGCGGTAACTGAGGTTCTCCCTGTTGAAGGAGGCCACGTAGATTCTGGGGTCCCGCAGCTTGAGCTGTGAGACAATATCGGAGCGGACCCTGTCAGTGGCTGTCGCTGTGAGAGCGATGAAGGGCAGATTGGGAAAGTGGCTGCGCAGACCGGCAAGGCGGCGGTATTCAGGCCGGAAGTCATGGCCCCATTCCGAAATACAGTGAGCCTCGTCGATGGCGAATCCACTGACATTCCACTCCTTGAGGTTTTCGAGAAATCCGTCCATCAGCAGCCTCTCTGGGGCGACATAGAGGAGCTTGTAGTGACCGGCATGCAGTTTGGCCCAGCGTTCCCGTGACTGGGTTTTGGTAATCGCCGAGTTCATGAAAGTCGCCGGGATGCCACCGGCGTCGAGTGAATCGACCTGGTCCTTCATCAGGGAGATCAGCGGCGACACCACGACAGTCAGGCCCTCTCTTGCCAGAGCGGCCAGCTGGTAACACAGTGATTTCCCGCCGCCGGTCGGCAGGAGTGCAAACACATCACGTCCCTCCAGATAATCCGTGAGGATCTCCTCCTGTAGCGGCCGGAATGTCTCGTAGCCGAAATTTTTCTTCAGCAGCTTCCGCAGTCTGTCCTTCAGATGCTCCATCCTTTTCCTGTCCGGACTATAGGATATTGCTGCATGGATTTGGAGGATGATTTGGCTTCGGGGTCATGCCTGTGCCGCATTCGCGAATTGTCAGACCGGATCTTTCTGCTAAGTTCAGACCTACCACAGTGGACAAGGCAGCGGACAGAAAGGCTCGGCGTGATGCCGCCAGAAAGGACATGGATCACTTCCTCGACCGGTGGAAACGCCGGGGGGCGCTGCCCTTTGAGGACTTTATGTCCGCCGCGCTCTTCCATGAGACATTCGGATACTACTCCAGAAATATCCACGATGTCGGAGTTGAGGGGGATTTCTCGACTTCGGCCACGATTGGAAATGATCTCGGTGCGGCTATCGCCCGCTGGATTGTCCGTGAGTCATCCGAAGTTTTTCCATGGCGCTGGCGGGTGCATGTCGTCGAAGTGGGCGCCGGTAACGGAGCCCTCGCGGAGACTGTGCTCACATCACTTCCATGGCATTTCCGCGTCCGCTGTCACTGCCATATCGTCGAAAAATCCGAGGCGCTGACAGCGGTTCAGAAAGAGCGGCTTGAACGCCTTCAGCGATTTCCCGGCCCGCGTATCAGCTGGCATCCGGATATGGACAGTGTGCTGCGGAAGACTTCCCGATTCATACTCTTCAGCAATGAACTGGTGGATGCCTTTCCGGCGTCGGTGTTCCGATGGGCTGCCGGCGCGGACATCTCCGGAGGCGGCCCGGGCAATACGCATGACCCCGGTGAAAAGGGCCGCTGGGATAAATTGTTCCTGCGAATTCATGAGAACGGCCTCTTCGAGGAGTTTCAGCCCGTCAGCCACTATGAGCTGGCCGATCTGACTTCGATTTTCGATCCGGGACAGTGGCCCGGAAACACGCCGCCCCATGGCCAGCGGTGCGAAGTGCATTTCAGCTATCGTGAGTGGCTTCACGCGTGGGTGCCCCGATCCCGCTGCGTCAGCATGCTGACTATCGACTATGGGGACATCATGCCCGCAATCTATCACCGCAATCCCGGTGGGACCATGCGCGCCTACTTCCGCCATAATCATCTCACCGGAGCTGATGTCTATTCCAACATGGGCGGACAGGACCTCACCTGTGATGTCAATTTTTCCGATCTGATCCAGTGGGGTCTGGAACTGGATCTCGAAAGCCAGCCTCTGATGACCCAGGCCGAATTCCTCGATGCCTTCGGGGATCCTCATGAGTCATCGGCCGGCGTGGATCCGGGCGCTGCCGCCGCCTCGTCATTTCTGAGAATGGAGGAGGGTGCCGGCTCGGCTTTCAAGGTGCTTGTCCAGCGCAGAACCACACCCAACACTTAAGCTTCACCCATACAGACCCGGAGAAGGATGAATTTCTCATCACTTGCCAGGCGGATGATGCAATCAAAGGCTGGAGAGGGGCGATTTCAATACTCCGGAAATCCCCTTTTTGAAGGAGACAAAAAATCCGGGACCATGGCCCCGGAGCATTGTTGATTGAAAATGAAAGTCTGAACGTTCTCCCGGGGCGTATGAAAAAGCCGGGGGAGAACCACAGATGGATTTTTTATTTAGAAGAGACTTTGATGGGAGAGGCATCGGCCTCGAGATCTCCGAGGGCGAACTGGATACCGTCGAGATAGTGACCGAGCACAGTCGGATTCCAGTAGATTTCGTCGCGGTGACCGAGTGAACAGTAGAACACACGTCCTTTCCCGTAGTTGGACAGCCAGCTGACGGGGTAGAATCCGTCCTCGCGTTTGCCTTTGCCGAGGTCGACGATGGAGCCGTCCAGGGCGAGAAGCATGCGACGGTCGGCCGGGCTGGCGGTGTCGTTTCTGAACTGATAGATTTCGTCAGTCACCTCAAATTTTCTCCCTTGAAAAACTCTGTTGAGCGGGTGGTTCGGATCGATGTTGCGGAGGCGGACGAGTGTATGCCATGGGTGGCCGTCGAAGGCCCCGCCCATCATGTCAGTGTAGGCCGGCCAGTTTTTGTAGGTATCCGTGGCAGAGTGCATGCCGGCCAGGCCGCCGCCACCGGTGACAAAATCCACCAGACTTTTTTTAAGAAATGCCTCACGTTCCTCTTCCTGTTTCCTGGTGGCAGGGTCTTCAGACCACCTGGCGGGGCGGAAGACCTCTCCGGTGGTATTCACCATGATGACGGCATCAAACTGGCTCAGATGCTGCGGTTCAAAGAGTGCAGGATCCTCACTGTGAAAGGCGGTATAGGCGCCGGTGCGCTGGCCAAGGAGCTTCAGGGCCTCAACAGCAACCGGAATTGATCCGTGCCGGAACCCGTTGGTGCGGGAAAAGAGAAGCACCATCCGCGGCTCCTGAGGTGTGGCCGTGGCGGATGCTGGCAGAGCCGCCTCTATCTTTTCGATCTTTTCAGCGGTGACCTGCGCGGAGACCGGGACAACTGCCGAAACAAATGCCGCCATCAGAGTGCACACGGCCGCGAGACTTAAACGATGATTCACAAACGTTGAGGGATTCATGTCGAGGATACTAAGTCAATTTCATCGCGGGGGCCAAGTGGAATTGGCAGCCATGATGCTTCCCTGTCAGTCCTTCTTGAACGGGAGTCCAAGCTTTTTCAGCTTGGGCCAGATGACTACCTGGCAGTAGCCGGCATTCGAATTCTGATTGAAGTAATTCTGGTGATACCCCTCTGCCGGATAAAAGGTGGAAGCGGGGCTGATCTCAGTCACGATGGGTTTCCGGTAAATGCCTGATGTGTTGGCCTTTATCCGGGAAGCCATCGCCTTATCCTTCTGTTCCGCGGTGTGATAGAAAATCACCGACCGGTACTGGGTGCCCACATCCGCTCCCTGCCTGTTGAGGGTCGTCGGGTCGTGGGCAATCCAGAAAATGTCGAGAATCTGGTCCAGGGTGATGACGGTCGGGTCGAACTCCAGCTGGACGACCTCCGCGTGACCGGTGAATCCGGTGCACACTTCTTTGTAGGTGGGGTTTTTCGTTCTGCCTCCCATGTAGCCGGAGGTCCATTTTTCGACTCCCTTGATGCGCTGATAGACTGCTTCGACGCACCAGAAGCATCCTGCGCCGAGAGTAATGGTCTCGAGCGGCTTCTGGTTTTCACCGGCCGAAGTGCCGGATTTTTTTTGTTCCTGTTCCTGTTTCATGTCGGCTGAGTTCAGGGATATTTTTTCACGGATCAGTGAAGAGGGCACCTGTTTGCTGTTGCTGCCGTACCGGCTGTTTGCCTGACCGGGACCGTTGGGTGTTTCCTGGGCACAGGCGCAGAAAACAGCCATTGTGGCCAGTACAACCATTAATATTGAGGTTTTCATGATGAGCTGAGTCGATTTGATTTTCATGAACGGTTTGGAGAATTCACTTCTGTGGACACGGCCGCATGCGGCGGATTTCACCGGCGTCCTTCATCAGCATCAATATAGTCGAACATGCACTGTATATCATCGCGATCCTCGAATCCGGACTCCTTCTTGCGCATGATCAGCCGCTGCAGGGTCTCGCCCTCCGTGCCGTAGCGAAGCAGCGATGCCTCGAAAGCCGCCTTTTCAGCTTCGGATCGCACAACATTTTTCCGGACCCAGTCGCAGACTTCACCGTCCGTCACAGACTGGTGGACAACTTTCTCAAATTCCTCAATGGTGACGCCGGCCGCTGCAAGCCATGCGCCGTCAAAGCCGCCGCCGACATTGGCCTGATAATCGTCAGCCAGCCTGCCGGCTTTCCGCAGCCTGAGCTTGTCGATGAAGCGGGGAAGGTGGACCCATCCGTCCATTTTCTCTCTCGGACTCCGGGGATAAATGGTTTCTGCCATGATTTGTGTATACCACATGCACAATCACCCTGTAAGCCCGGCTGTCAAACCTGCCTCTGGCTTCCGGGGTGTCCGGGATTCCGGGCACGATTCGGGCGGAGGGGGCTGGAGACATCTGGTCCCTTGAGCTGGTCCATGCTACTGTTGACCCAGTGAGCGAGAGTTTCAGAACTGCCCCGGACTGTGCGTGGAAGGTCGCCGGGATGTCGTTTCATCCTGACCGGGAACCGATGATTGTGGGAATACTCAACGTGACTCCGGATTCGTTTTCAGACGGCGGTCTGCACGATACTCCGAGTGACAGTATCCGTCATGCGGTGCAGATGGTGGCCGACGGAGCCGCGATCATCGACATCGGCGGAGAATCGACCCGGCCTGGCAGTGATGAAGTTTCACTCGAAGAGGAAATGAGTCGTGTGCTGCCCGTGGTCCGTGAACTGGTGAAAGAGCTGGATGTTCCTGTTTCCATTGACACCCGCAAGGTCGAGGTTGCCCGGGCCGCCGTGGAGGCGGGGGCAGCCATCATCAACGACGTGGAGGCCAGTCGCTTGAATCCCGAAATGTGGCATCTCGCTGCCGAATCGGGGGTTTCCTACATCGCCATGCATATGCAGGGAATGCCGAAGGACATGCAGCATCATCCGCACTACGACGATGTGCTCGAGGAGATTCATCAATTCTTCGCCGACCGCCTCAGCCGGATGGAGTCGTGTGGCATCGCCAGGGAACGCGTGCTCCTCGACACCGGAATCGGTTTCGGCAAGAACCTGGAACATAACCTCTCCATCCTCGCCAATCTTGACTACTTTCACGACCTTGGCTGCCATCAGATGCTCGGGGTTTCTAGGAAATCACTGTTTGGTAAACTCCTTGGACTTGAGGTGGGCGAACGACTTGTCCCCTCCGTGGCGGCCTGTCTCGAAGCCCTGAATCTCGGAGTCGGGGTCTTCCGGGTCCATGATGTCCGTGAAACATCGCTGGCTCTGAGGACCATTAAGGAACTTCGTCAGAGAAGGCGCTGAATCCGCCTGTTTTTCATCAAAGTGACTGTGCCGGAGAAATTTACACCCCGGCGAACATTGACGGAACACAGCTGGACTATTAAATAACGTGCACAAAATGCTCAGACAGATAATTCCCCAGGTAAAACCGACGCTGGCAACTGTCGGCATTTCATTTATGTTTCTGTTTCTTCTCCTGATACCGGCCTGTGATTCCGGTACCGGCGACAGGGGAGAAGACAGGCCTTCCAGTGCCGCGGAGGCCGCCCGGCCGGCAGCGCAGGGGGACGGTCCGGCTCTCCCGGACAGGCCTTCGTCAGCAGATGAATCAGCTTCCAGTTCGGGGGAACCCGGTGCCGCAGCCCCCAACCGTCTGCGTCTCTACCGCAAGGCCTTCGCCTCCATGGACCTCGAGCGCTTCCGGGACCTTGTCGATGTGGATGAGGACGGAATCTCTCACTACCGCCAGATTGAGGATGCCAGTTCGGAAATGGACCATCTGCTCAACACCCTTGAGCTGCTGACAGAGGCGGCATTTGCCGAGGATCCGCTCGATTGGGAGATCGATTTTGGCAATTTCCCACGCATTGAATCCGGCCACTGGCGAAGTGTTCAGCATGGCGGTCTGATTGTTCAATGGTGGGTCCAGAAGCTCATCGACACCGGGGAAATCGAGATGTCGTCCCGGATTCTGGCCATCGGCCTGAAGGTCGCCGGCGATGTTGCGTCTGACCGGACACTGCAGGGATCGATTCTGGCGCTCACCATCCGCGATGAACTCTGCCAGGTGGTTGCCGAGAATGTCTACCGGCTTACCCCCCAGGAAAGCTGGATGTATCACCAGTCACTACTTCCTTATCATGACGGGGAGACTTCGTGGGTCGCGGAGAGCTTTCCCTACGCTGTGGCTGAAAAGGAGTGGTTCATCGGGGAGGCACTGAGGATCCGTGCCCGTGGCACAAGTGCCCTGGCCAGCCCGGATACTCTCGACAAGGACTTTGTGACCGGCTTCTATGCCCTGAATGGCTTTGAAGACCCGCTGGACCGGGCCATCCTCAAGGGAGTTCCGGCCTCCACCCTCGTGGAGGATCCCGACAAGGCCATGGAACTGGTCAATTCCATCATCGAGGAAGTCAGCCTCAGCAATTTACGCCAGTTCATCGGATACTCTGATCAGGACACCCGCGCCGTCATCGACCGGATCACCCGCATCCACAAGGATCTCGGAGTGGCCCTGAAGCTCTCCGACTGGAACGGCTACACCGAGGCCACGCGGTCCATGATGCGCAACATCGAATCAACACCGTTCGTGTGGAATCATGCCACGGCGTGGATGAAAGCCCGGAAGTCGGAGTTCATGTCCCGCCTGAAATATTCCCTCGCTATTGCCGGACTGGCGTGGCATGCCGGCAACACAGAAGCAGCCCGCTCAGTCGTGAACCCCATCAATGGCAGCAGCTTCTCCTTTCAGGCCTTCAGAGACGGTGGTAAGGAAAAGGGCTATTTTGTTTTTGTGCGGGATTTTGACCGGGTGACTTTTGATTCCTTCTCGCCCTTTCATCAGATGCTCTTCATCACCGACGCCGTGGACCGCTACCATCCATACGGACTCATGATCGGTCACCGTATCGACTGATCCGGCGAACAGTGGCAGGGGAGGGATTTCTGAATTCTGCTTGCGCGCCCGGACAAGCAGTGTCCATTTTATCGAAGAATGGATTTCGAACTGGAGATTGACAGTCTGACGATTGCTGGCCGGCAGTTCCGGTCACGGCTGATGCTTGGGACCGGGAAATTTGCCTCCCCGCAGCTCATGCGCGATACCATGAATGCCTGCGGGTCGGAAATTGTAACCGTGGCTCTGCGACGCGCCGACCTCTCGGGAAAAAAGGACCCATTCGCCAATATCCTCGAGTTCATCGATCCGGACAAGTTTCTCATCCTTCCAAACACCAGCGGTGCGATGGATGCAGAGGAGGCGGTGCGGCTGTCCCGGCTGGCGGCCGCCGCCGGACTGCCAAAATGGGTCAAACTGGAGATTCATCCCGATCCGCGTTATCTGCTGCCGGATCCGGTGGAGACTCTCAAGGCCGCTGAAATACTGGTGAAGGAGGGCTTCACCGTGCTGCCATACATCAACGCCGATCCGGTGCTGGCAAAGAGACTGCAGGAAGTCGGCACGGCAACCGTCATGCCGCTGGGATCGCCTATCGGCTCACATCAGGGAATCGCAACACGCGATCAGATTCGGATCATCATCGAGCAGGCGGAGGTGCCGGTGGTCGTGGATGCGGGGATTGGTGCGCCTTCCCACGCGGCCGAGGCCATGGAGATGGGTGCCGATGCGGTACTGGTGAATACTGCGATTGCCGTGGCGGATGACCCTGTTCGAATGGGCCGCTGCTTTGCTGCCGCTGTTGTCGCCGGCCGGGCCGCCTACGAGACCGGCCTTGGGTCGGTCCAGTCGGTTGCCAGTCCGACCAGTCCACTGACTGCCTTCCTGTCATAGCGCTGCGGATCCGGGATCACCTATGGTCCCCCGGCCGCCGGCCCCATTCCGCTTTGACCTTGAGTGAAATCCGCAAGGCGGGCATACTCCTTCGAGTTTTCCATTCCATCCACAGGTCAGGCATGCTTTCACACTCCACTTCATATTCCCGACGTGATTTTCTGCGGCTCACCGGTGCTGCCGCCACCGCTGCGGCGACCGGCCCGGCCTTGATTCAGGGAACGTCGGGGCAGATCACTGTCGATGAAATCTCCACCGGCCAGCGGCCTCAGCAGTCCCCCGACATCAGCGTGGTCAATCCGCGTGGACGCGTGCCGCTTTCCTTTATCATCGATGATTCCACCTGTCTGGTGAACATGGGGCACTTCTGCATGCCGCAGTTTGCCAATGCCTTCCCGACACGCGATGCCTATAAGAAGCCATGGAGGGACTGGCCACGCGAAATCCCCGATGACTTTGTCAGGGAATTCGCGGACTGGTGCGATTCAAGGGGTGTTCGTGGAAAATATTCTGTGGTTCCCTATCCGGCATGCGTGGGATGGGTGGACCGGTTCCTGCCCGGATGGAGTCAGCAGGATCTGGAGAACAGTCTGAAGCTGGTCCGCGAGCGCATGCTGCCCCATTGGGATATTCATCCCGAGATGATCTCCCATACCCGCGTTCTCGACCTCAGCACCGGTCGGCCTTTCTCGGAAGTGAATCTCCACACCATGGAGAATTCGCATCCGCACCATCCGGTTTCGGTGGATTACCTCACTGATTACATTTCCCGGGCCCTGCAGGTGCTGCATAATGTCGACCTCCCGTGTGACGGGTTCACCACACCCGGCGGTTTCGGAAACCGGGTGAAAGACCAGCTCTCACTTGGCGGAATGCGGGCTGTCCGCGAGGTCTTCAATGTCGAGGTGCCTCACTACTTCAAATATCTCGAACTCGATCCGGAACGGAGCACGCTGCCGCGCATCGAACACGTTTCGGGCCTCGGAACCGATGATGTTCGCTGCATGGTGAATATCATTGCCGGGACAGGTGACTGGTTTGGAGGATGGGATGGTGTTTCAGCCGGCGATATCGACGAGTCGGCTGACCGATTCATCACCGGTGACGGATCCACAGGAAGGATGGTTGAGATGATCCGCCGTCAGGAACCGGCCATCATGCTCTGCCACTGGCCCGGGATCTTCTGCAACGGGGAAAGGACTGGCTTCCGCATTTTCCAGAAGGCGGTGGACCGGTTGAATCAGCATTATTCCGGCCTGACCCAATGGATGAAACTCACCGACATCGCCCGTTATTACGCCGCCGCGGAACTTACCTCCATCAGATTGCGGAAGACTTCCGCCGGCGAACACACCATCGACCTCGATGCGCCTTTTCACGCGCCGGATTTCACCATGAGAATTCCACTGCCACTGGCCTCCGGGGCACGCCCTGCCATTGCCGGACGCCCACCCATGGCGGCAGTGGAAAGCTACTCAGAGCTTCGGGAAAACTCCTTCCTTCGCCTCGGTGGGCGGATTGAAAGCGCTCTGGTCTGCCTGAACCTGCCCAAAGGCCGCACTACAATCCAGGTCGGACGCCCGCAGGGCGCCTGAATTTTCCACCGATTCCATCCATCCATCACTCGCACGAGAGTGGAGCAGGGGACAGCTTTCAGACCGCGGCAACCTCGCTCATGACCCGCTTCGCAAAGCCGGAAGCAATTTGTTCCATCCTGGCCTCCACCGCGTCGATCAGTTCATCCGGGGTGGACGTGCCGGCCGTGATGCCCACGGTCTCTTCTCCCGAAAACCACGCCGCATCAATGTCTTCCGGGCCCTGAATGTGATAGGCCCGGGCTCCAAGGGCGCGGGACTTTTCGGCCAGCTGTCTGGTGTTGTTGGAGTCCCTGCCACCCACTGCCAGCACCACATCGCATTCCACCGCGAGGTCCTCTATGGCCTTCTGCCGCTCCTTGGTGGGACGGCATACCGTGTCCATGAAATACACCTCACTCGAGGGAAAACGCTGACGGATCATTTCCACCATCCCGCGGACCCGCGAAATCGGCTGCGTTGTCTGAGCCGCCACACCCAGCTTCGGATGCGGTGGAATCTGTTCAATCTCCCCGGGATTCTCAATGACTGTGCATTCAGCAAGATCCTCCGTGAGCCCCAGCACTTCAACATGCCCCTTCTTCCCGATGATCACTGGATAAAAGCCGCGGGATACCAGTTTCTCCACTGTCCGGTGCGCATAGCGGACCAGTGGGCAGGTTGCCTCAACCACCTCCAGCCCCAGAGAACGAACCTCCTCAATCCGCTTCCGTGACGCTCCATGGGCCGTGATCATCACTTTGGTCGACTTGACCCGGCTGGTGTCCCTTTCCACCGTGACTCCGGATCGACGGAAATCCTCCATCACCTTCTCATTGTGAACCAGATCCCCCAGGATTGTCAGTGGCTGTCCCTTGGAATGTTCACGCGCCAGATCAATGGCGTCCCGAACTCCAAAACACATTCCGTAATGCTGTGCTCGTTTGATCTTCATTTTTCTTTGCAATACAAAGTTAATGCTGCGAACGGCTTCCACAGGCTCAGTATTGTTCCCGTGTCAGCCGGTTTCCTTTCAGTGAAATTCCTCTTTCCCGCCGGCAGGCGTCCGCGTCTGTCCGAGGATGGCTTCCAGATTGCGGAGATATTCATCGAATGCCGTCTGGCCGTCCCCGGTCAGTGCGTAAGTGGTCAGTGAGCGTCTTTTGCTGATGCTTTTGGTAACGGCGACATACCCGGCCTGCTTCAGTGTGCGGATGTGGGCCGTCAGATTGCCATCGGTCATTTGCAGGACGTCCCTTATTTCGGAGAACGAAAGATTCGGACTGGCGGCCAGCATCGAGACGATGGCCAGACGCCCCTTTTCATGGATGACTTTGTTGAGCTGGATAAAGGGTTGCGGATCCATGGTCAGCGTTCTCCCGGTTCAGTCAGATAAAGATAAACGCAGTAGGCGAGGTTGTAGCCTCCGAATACAGCCCCCATGATGCCGTGGGCCGCGTCACTGCTGCCCCGAAGATCGGGAAAGAGTATCAGCGTGCCGGATTCAATCAGTGCCGTGCCGATAAAAATCCATCCCAGCAGGCGGATCCCGCGTTTCATGAAGAATCCCGCAGAGTGCAGCGCGCAACCGAAAAACAGCATCCACACGACCGGGAGAAACGCCAGACCGAATGGTGCTTCAATGCCCGTCGCCATGATGATCACCCCCGCCATCAGTCCCGAAACCATCGGGGGCGCCATGGCCGCCACCACCCGCCTCGTCGGCGGTGACCAGATCGGCTCCTGGTCCTTCAGCGCCTGAATTCTCACCAGCATCATCGCCACTCCCGCCGCCAGTGCCCCGGTCGCAAACCACCAGAGAACAAATCCCTCACGGGTGCTCACTCCAACAAGAATCGCCAGTCCGGAGGACACAATTCCCAGCACCCCCGTGACCAGACTCACCGGTGCCAGTGCCCGGCGGTACACCGCCGTCCGCTCCATCAGCGTCCGTATCGTCCTCAGATTCTCTGCCGCCCAGTTCTCCGACACACTTTGACTTTGTGTTGCAAAGTCGAGTTTGTCAAGCCCCTGATCGGGGAATTCCCGCCGTGCGGTTAAAAAAGTCGGAAGGCGCAGGGAGGGAAAACCATTGTCCTTGGAATGGATCAGCGGTGCGGAGTCCTGTTTCCGCATCGGCACCCAGGGAAAAAACAGTTGAGAAAAAGTTGTTGCCACCGAGTGTACAGGTGTTATGGTACACGAGTAAACCGCAACAGCAACACTGTGACGCGATGACGGGGACACCTGTTGGAGAATCGGATTTGGAGGATGTCATGGTGAAGTGCGGGAAAACTGAAGGAGCAGACAGTGTATAAGAAGTTGCACATTCAGATTGAGGATCAGAGCGGGCTGCCCGTTTACCGGCAGGTCATGGATCAGATCCAGCAGTATGTTGTGACTGGAGCACTGGAGAGCGGTGATCAGTTGCCGTCAATCCGCGAACTGGCATCGCAGATAGGGGTGAACCCACAGACTGTGGTCAAGGCATACGGCGAGCTGGAACATTCCGGAATTCTTGAGATGAGGCGCGGCCGCGGTGCTTTTCTTTCTGACGGGGCGAGGGCGCTGGCCGGAATTGATTACAGCAGGCAGTTGAGGGAGCGCATACACAGTCTTGTGAGGGAAGCGCTTCAGGCAGGCTACCATCCGGAGCAGCTGTCAGATATTTTTGAGGAAATGATCGAAGAGATCGGCTCGTCACCATCCCTCAGGGAGGCCGGATCGGAGCCGGATCTCAAGATCATAGGCGGAGGTTCGCCATGAATGAATTTGCAATCGATGTCAGGCAGCTGGTCAAAACCTTCCCAGGTGGTCTTGTAATCCTGAATGGTCTGGACCTGCAGATACGCCGCGGTTCGGTGTATGGCCTGCTTGGTTGCAATGGCGCCGGCAAAACCACTTTGCTGCGCCTAATGTTAGGGTTGTTACGTCAGGATGGGGGCTCTCTCCGGGTTTTGGGCGAAAATCCGTTGGGAGCCCCTGCATCCATTAAAGAAAAGATAGCATACGTCCCCCAGGTTTTCCAACTGCCATTTTGGATGACTCCCGAGGAACTCTGCCGTTACTGGGCACATCTTTCCTCACGATTCTGCCCGAATAGGGCTCTGGACCTGGGAATCCGCTGGGATCTCCCGTGGCGCCGCAAAATCGGCCGCCTTTCCTATGGCGAGCAGAAAAAGCTGGCTATCGCCATGTGCTTTGCCTCCATGCCCGAAGTCCTGATTCTGGACGAACCCGGCGAGGGCTTTGATCTCCCGTCACGCCGTGAACTCAACCGGCAGCTGATTGAACTGGCCGAAGACAACCCGGACACCACGGTCCTGATCAGCACCCACTACGTTTCCGACCTTGAAAAGCTGGCGGATCACGTTGGATTTCTCCATGACGGACACATTCCTGTTTCCGCCTCGCTGGATGAACTTCAGGAGAATGTCCGCAAGGTGCAGCTGATATTTGATACTCCCGTGAAGGCCGAGGACATCGACATGCCCGGTCTACTCAAGCTGGAGGTGCTTGGTCCTGTCGCCACAGCACTGGTGAAGTGGCACGACGATTCAGTGATCCGTCATTTTGAACTGACCCGGCGGGTCCGGGTTCAGCAGTTCCATCTCAGTCTCGAAGAACTCTTTCTGGAAATCATGGACAGCCCCGGTGATGTCTTCGCGCGCTGGCAGCAGCCCGCACAGTTCGCCGTGGTAGCCTGATGATAAACCGCATGAAAAAAAATCTCACCTCAGCCGGAATGAAAATCCCCCACCGCGGACAGATTTTCACTGCACCTGCCAGGAGTGTCACGGGCAGCACGCGGGGATTCACTCTGATTGAACTGATGACCGTCATTGCCATCATCGGTGTGCTTTCCACGCTGCTGATCTCGGTGGTGGTCAAAGTCAAACAGCGCGCTGACGAGGTCAAGTGCACCAGCAATCTCAAACAGATCGCCACCAGCACATTCATTTACCTGGAAGAGCAGGGGGACCCGCCAGCCAGCCTGGTGCACATGTACAATACCGACTACATCACCCAGTCCCGTATCCTCGACTGTCCGAGTGACCGCACCGGCAACTGGGGGGAACTGGTTTCCGCCGGTAATCCCGGGACCGCACTGGCATCATTGCCCCCGATTAGCCTTCTGCCATCAGACGACACTGCTCTGCTCAAGGTGGCCGGCCCCCGGCGGGAATATCCGGACTTCAGTTACCTCCAGGCATTTCACATGCGTCGCCGCAGCTGGGATGCCCTCATGCTCCACGGCCGGCGCAATGCCGGAGTCGTCGCCTGCCAGCTTCACGGCATCCGCGAACCCTCGGCACGTGAACCCAGCATCTACGCCTACAGCGGCAGAGTGCTCCGGGCCAATATCAACGGCGAGGTCGTGCGTAAACAGCTTTTCTGGAATGAGGACGACCGCTCCCGCCTTTCACCCGGCATGGCTTTCCTCGAAGCCAACCTGTCCGCTGCTGAAATTGACCGCACACTCTGGCGGTTCTTCAGCGACAGTCCCGTGCCGGCACACAGTATGATGCCGCGCCGCACAGGCACTAATCCATGGCTTTTCACTCAGAACAGCATGGCTGACGACAAACGCCGCATCACCACTTTCTGATCTTTTGCCGTTCGCCGTGCACGGCACCACAGCAATACAGGACGTTTCTGCCATCGTATCGAATCCAAAGTGGATTTTAACTTCGCCGGAATAGTCACCTATTCCGGCCCGGCGGTATTCCTTTTGTGTCCATCCACTGACGACGCGGGCACCATCGGACGGTGCGCGATGATGTTGGCCTTGTCTTCAATGATCCATTCGATGGTTTCCCCTTTGACAAACTCAAGTGCCTCGGCAACGGCGGTGGGAAAGTTGATATAGTACTGGTCGGCCCCGTTTTTTCGTGAGATGAGTTGAACTTTGGTTTTATAGCCCATGATACAGATCCATGCTGGAGTGCGGTGAAAATAAATCGTGCGATACAGCTGAACGTGCACATTCGCGGCATCGACACGAATACTGAATTCCGGAATCTATAATTCGAATTTCTGCCCTTCGACGGGGATACGGACATTGGGGAATCCACGTTCCCGAAGCGCTTCGGCAAATGGCTGCTGCTGTTCCTCCTCCCCGTGGACCAGAAATGTATGTTTCGGATTTTTACGGAAATGTGAGACATATTCGAGCAGTTCCTCGCGATCGGCGTGGGCACTCAAACCTGAGATGGTGGCCACCTGCGCCCGCAGCGGGAAGTCCTCTCCAAACACCCTGATCTTGTCGACTTTTTCCACGATTCGGCGTCCGAGTGTATGCGGTGCCATGAACCCGGTGACGAGGATCACATTTCTTTCGGAGGGGGCGACATGCTTGAGGTGGTGCAGCACCCGGCCGGCTTCACACATTCCGGAGGCACTGATCAGTACATAGGAAACTCCATTGATACCGGCTATGGCCTTGGAGGCTTCCACCTCGCGGATGTAGGTCAGCTTTTCAAAGCCAAAGGGGTCGTTGTTGTCATGGACCAGAGCCAGCGCTTCCTGGTCAAAGCATTCCGGGTGTCTTCGGAAGACCGAAGTGACATTGGCGGAAAGGGGACTGTCGACAAAAACCGCCAGATCCCGGATCTTCCCCTGGGTTGCCAGCTGGTTGAGATGGTAGACAAGCATCTGGGTCCGTCCCACGCTGAATGCCGGCATCAGCAGCTTGCCGTTGTTTTCCTCCGCCATGCGGATCACGTCGCAGATCTTCTGCTGAACATCCACGGTCGGACCATGGAAACGGTTGCCATAGGTCGACTCGCAGATGAATATGTCGGCCTCCTTCGGCGGCACCGGGTCCTTCAGGATCACCCTGTCATATCGGCCGACATCCCCGGAAAACACCAGCCTTTTGGTGGTGCCCCGATCATCGATATCAAGGTGGCACGAAGCCGAACCGAGGATGTGCCCCGCATCCTCGAACCGCACCCGGATATCCTCCGTGACATCCACCCATTCCCCGTAATCATGCCCTTCGAAAAGCGACAGGCATTTCTCCGCATCTTCGGGAGTGTAAAGCGGCTCGAATAGACTCTCCCCCTGACGCTTGCGCCGTTTGTTCACATACTGCACGTCCTTCACCTGAATGTGTGCGGAGTCCATCAGCATGTAACGGCAGAGGGACTCGGTCGCCCGCGTGCAGATGATCCGTCCCCTGAATCCGTCCTTGACCAGCTGAGGGAGATTGCCGCTGTGATCAATGTGGGCATGCGAGAGAACCACAGCGTCAATGGACTTCGGGTCAAAGGCAAGATTCCGGTTCTTGCGGAAGGCTTCCTTGCGGCTTCCCTGAAAAAGTCCGCAGTCCAGAATGATCCGATGCCGGCCCGTATCAATCATATGGCAGGACCCGGTCACCGTCCCGGCGGCTCCGAAAAACTGTAAATGCATCCCGGAATGTGCCTTCATTGCCTCCATGCAGGCAAATAAAAATCTCTTCCCACCGCCGATATGCCACCACTGTGACAGCCGGTCCTGGGTCCGTCCCCCTGCCACCCGCAACAGGTTGACTCAGGACTGGCTTTTTATTTTTGAACAGGTTACTTTGTCCCTCGGTCTGATTTACCATCAGCTGCTTGAGGCATATCACCGGTCGGTCAGTCTGAAATAAGGATTGAATGAACAGCCGGCCTCAAACGTCTGATGAGTAGCGTTCAGGGAAATGTCTTCGGGATGATTTCGCATGAGTATCATGCTTTATGTGAAACCCGGACACTCCCCGTCGCTTCCACTGCGCAACCATGACTGTTGCAGCAGCTCGGAGTCTCAGTCTTCCCTGGTCATTCAGGGGGCGAATATGGTTTCGACTTGTTGGATTGGTTGCAGATCGCATGTCGAGGATGAGCCGTTGGCCTCGTTAATCATCGGTTCAGGCAATAACTGCTAACGAAGAATACGCTCTCGCGGCTTAATTAGTTCCGCGACGTCCCGGTTCGGACACCGGCTAGGAACAGGGGACGACGATCAGCCGGTTAGGTGCCAGACGGAGACCGCGCGTCACTCACCGAAACCTCTCATGCGGACAAAATCGTGGCGCTGCCCGCCGGGAAGCCCGCTCCACGATTCAGCAATTCCCGGCTAAACATGTAGAAGTCTGCAGTTCGTTCAGCCAAGGACGGGGGTTCAACTCCCCCCGCCTCCACCAACTCTCCCAACGCTTTTCTCTCTTTCTTTGACTTTAGGGACAAAGTTCCTGACAAGAAATGAGGAAAATGGTCTCTAAATCCGACTCACAGACGCGCCCGCCTCACCCTTTGAGAAAAAGGGGAACTTAAGACAGTCCTGGCTCGGATCATTGCTTATGCGCAGGAGGTCGGGTGGTCTTTTGTTTCAAGAGAGGAAGCCGAGCAGCGACGCGGCTTTGGATCCGCCTTTGGCAACCAAAGTCTAGGGCAACACTCCCGTCAAATCTGGATTCCAATTCGCCACTTATTGCGATTTAAAGTTGATATTCGCCTTAGTTCGTCATTTATGGCGATTTGCAAGCTTTATTCAATCCGACCAGTAAACGCAAATTTTATCTCTATAAATCGCCTTAAGTTACGATTCATCGTTAATTTCAAATTCAATTCGCCACTTATTGCGGCTTGACTATATTTTTATTTTGATATGCATTCAGACCATGAAGTTTCAGGAGCTGCATCATGACGAAGCCCTTTTGCAGGAGTTGGGCCGCAGGGTGGCTCAGATCCGCATCGACCTGAGTCTGACCCAGGCCGAACTGGCCAAGCGGGCAGGCATTGGCAAACGCACCTTGGAGAGGCTGGAAACCGGTGAAACCACCCAGACTCGCACTCTGTTCCGCGTCTTTCGCGAACTGGATCTGCTGGGCAAAATCGAGGTCTTGCTCCCCGAACCCACGACACGGCCATCCCACACGGTGAAAGATGCCAATGCACTTCCGAAACGCGCCCCGAGAAGAAAGGTGGATGACTCAAGCAAGGAGGAATGGAAATGGGGAGATGAGTCATGAGCACGCAAGCCACCGTCAGACTATGGGGCACAGATATCGGTTACGTATCCCTCAATGAAGATCGCCAGGTTGCCGATTTTGAATACGATCGTGACTTCCTGCGCAGTGGCATCGAGCTGTCGCCGCACATGATGCCTCTGTCATCGAAGGTCTATCGCTTTCCAGAGCTCTCCCCAAAATCTTTCCATGGTCTACCAGGACTACTCGCCGATTCCCTCCCAGATAAATTTGGCAACGCCATCATCGATACCTGGCTAGCAACCCAGGGACGGGAGCCAGAATCCTTCAACGCCGTGGAGCGCTTGTGCTACATCGGCACCCGCGGGATGGGAGCTCTTGAGTTCAGGCCTGACAAAAGGCGGGGCCGGGCCAGCTCATCCAAAATCCACGTCGCCAAGTTGGTGGAACTTGCTTCTGAAATTCTCACCCACCGCTCTTCGCTTTCGACCGTATTCGCCAATCGCAAAGACGAACAAGCCGTGAGAGAAATATTGCGCGTGGGCACCTCGGCAGGCGGCGCTAGAGCCAAGGCGCTGATCGCTTGGAATCCACAAAGCAACGAAGTCCGGTCCGGTCAGGTCACCGCACCCATTGGCTTTGAATACTGGCTGATGAAATTCGATGGAGTGAGCAATAACCGCGACAAGGAGCTTGCCGATCCGAAAGGCTACGGCGCCATTGAGTATGCCTATCATCACATGGCCAAGGACGCAGACATGACCATGATGCCCTGCCACTTGTTCGAGGAAAATGGCAGACGCCATTTCATGACCAAGCGATTCGATCGCACCGATGAGGGCGTGAAACTCCACATGCTATCCTTGGCCGCGCTGGCGCACTACGACTTCAACATGCCGGGTGCTTACGGCTATGAACAGGCCATCATGGTCATGGAGAAACTCGGATTGAGGCGAGATGAGATCGAGCAGCAGTTCCGGCGGATGGTCTTCAATATTGTGGCACGAAACCAGGATGATCATGTTAAGAATATCGCCTTCCTCATGGACCGAAAGGGCAACTGGTCGCTGTCCCCCGCTTTCGATGTCACATACAGTTACAATTCCTCGGGGGACTGGACCTCCTCCCATCAAATGACTCTCAATGGCAAACGCGACGGATTTGGAATGCAGGACTTTGAGGCATGCGGGAGACTTGCACGCTTGAAGCAGGGCCGGGCGAAGGCCATCGTAAAGGAAATCCAAAGCATAGTTTCAAAGTGGCGGGATTACGCGGATTCCGTGAGCGTCCATCCTGATCAGCGCGATAAAATCCAGCGTGCTCTGCGCCTCGATCCCTTTCCATGAATCTCTGAGAACAAACAGTCCAAGCCCGCAGTGCCGGGCGTCTGTCCGGTTGGCGGCCTCATGGAAATTGTGGGACGAACTGACCGCACCAGGTTCCGGGACCCATTCCTCAAGCCGCTTCTCAAGGAAGGCCTCAACTGAATGGCAGTGAAGGATAAGCCCGCCGGTGGATTTTTGTGAAATAAAAGATGTAAGCCAGATACTGGCCCTGTTTTGCCGTGAAAGAAGAGCCCGCTGCTTTGACTTTGGTTGAAACCTCCGGCTTTAGCTGCTTTGGTGTCTGTAATGGATCCCAAATCAGCCTTCCTTCCTTTTTTGCCGCCCAGTACGAATCTCTCAGATTTTTTATGAGGTTCCTGCCAGGGGAGGTTCCGGAGGACCGGACTAATCCATCGCAAACGGTCATTCCCTTGAACGGAACCAGGCACAGGTGGACGATCGAGAATTCATCTATGATTTCCTCAAGGGGTGTGGTCAGAGATCTGACAGCATAGAATTGGTTTGATTTCAGATGGCAGACAGCACAATGGTCCCTGTAACTTTTGAGGAAACAGAATCTTCCGGATACCGATTGGCGGACTGCTTGTGCCATAGGGTGATTTGATGCATCCGGGTTTTGCTCAAGACATTTTAACATTTCGTCGCGCGCATCATCCCACTCTACAGAAGAGGAGGGGTTGCGCCCGCTGAGATCACGCATCAGATCCATGTAGCCATTCAAAAATTCCGCCACATCTGATGGTTCCAAAAGCATTTTTCCAATTGTGAAAATTTTTTGAGTGTCTTTTCTTTTCGACTCGAAAATATATCACCGGAAGGCACAGTGCCGGATTATTTGGCCTTTTTAACGCAGAGGATGATTCCGGTGGACCAGTTGAGTTTTGTGATGGAAAGATCTTCCCGTGATTCAAGGTAGTGAATGAGTTTTTCCGCTTTTTCGAGATGTGATTCCTGCCATGTCTGCTGAGGCGTCATGTCGTCGATGACATACAGACCGCCTTCTGCCAGGAGATCAAGGGTGTTATCGAGGTCATGGTATTTACCAGGCCATGTATCGGCGAATATGAGGTCGATGCTGTTTTTCGCGAATCTGTTCAGGAACTGTGTTCCGTCCTCAATAAAAAATTCGACACGAAGATCCGATGAGAGGAATTCCATGGCGACTCCTGCCACTGTCGGGTCATTGTCGACAGTGAAAAGTTTTGATGATGCATTCATGCCATCCAGAATCCAGCAGGTGGACAAGCCGGTGCCGGTTCCAAGTTCGAGGATGCGGGAGGAAGGCCTGGCTGATGCCAGTGTTCTCAACAGGCTTCCGGTGAGATGATCGGAAGCCATTTTGAAGTCCAGTTTCCTGGTTTTCTGCTCAATCCGGGAAAGTGTGGGGGGTGCTGAGAGATTTTCTCTGTCACTCATGGGATTCTATAAATAAACAAACGGGTCAGGACAGGGATGAAAAAATCGTGTTCCAATCAGGCTGGGGAGTGTTGGCCCGGCATGCGTCGTGTCCATGCCGAGGCGAGGAGGAAGGTTGTCACTGCACAGGCGAGGGATGTGATAAAGCTGTAGTTGTAGTCCGGTATGGCATATTCACCGATGACGAAGGAGATCAGTCCGACGATCAGGGTGGCAATGGCGCTGGCAGGTCCTCCGATTTTTGTGAAGAGTCCCATGACCATAACCACAAAGACACCCGATGTGCCGAAGGAGGAAGCGGTTTCAATCAGGTCGTAGATCCTTCCGGCCTTGAGGGCGAAGAAATAGGCGAGGATCCCGCAGGTGACCACGGTGGCGCGGGTGTAGATGAGTTTTCTGGAGGGGGACAGGTCGGGCATCAGTGGCAGGATGAGGTTATGCGATAGCAGAGCGCCACATGCCAGCAGGGCACTGTCCACTGTCGAGAGGATGGCGGAGATCAGTGCCCCGGCGAAGATGATGAAGAGCAGTGAGTGCAGGTGTTCCCGTGCGAGCAGCGGGACGATTTGTTCGGAGTCCTCGACGGAGGGGATGAGCTGTCCTCCGACGAGTCCGAGGTAGACGGGCATAAGTCCGACCAGGAGGTAGAGGCCGCCACCGATAAGGGTGCCGTTCCGTGCGATGGAAACATTTTTAGCTGCCAGGACCCGTGCCACCAGTTCCTGGGCAATGACCGACCCGCAGATAGGAATTGACCACGTTTCCAGCATGTCCATGAAATTGCCCTCG
>JAUIAG010000056.1 GCA_030425355.1 Verrucomicrobiia bacterium | reverse complement strand
GTGCCAGGCACATTCGAGCCTCCACCGATCCGCCATGAAGCAGTATCAGAAAGCGAAAGGGAGTGGCGTTGTCGCACCGACCACTCACAATCATGCCAGAGGCAAAGCCAGGACCCAGCGCCCCCCGGGACCGCCGGCGTCCCCGCCGGCCTCCAACACCCCAAGTTGATTGTGTGTTATCGTCCCGGTGCCAGGCACGAATGTGCCTGGCACCGGGACGATAACACCAACACATCCGGTTTATCTTGCGAGAAGCGGGAGGTGTCATCAAACTGCATCCGTCCGCCCAATGAAGAAAATCATATTCCGAAACAGCCTTTCACCCGGTGACATCGTCATGCTCACGGCAGCGGTCCGGGACCTGCATCTGTGTCACCCCGACCGGTATCTCACCGATGTCCGGACCTCCTGCGCTGAAATCTGGGATCACAACCCGTGGCTCGCCCCGCTCGATGAAAACGATCCGGATGCCTCGATCATCGATGTGGAGTATCCGTTGATCCATCAGTCCAACAAACTCCCCTATCATTACATCCACGGATTCATGCAGGATATCAGCAGCCGGCTGGGTGTTGAGGTGAAGCCCACCTGTTTTCATGGGGACATACATCTGTCCGATCAGGAAAAGAGCTGGTATTCACAGGTCTATGAGCTGGTCGGGCAGGACATACCATTCTGGATCATCGACGCGGGAGGAAAGTTTGACGTGACCATCAAATGGTGGCAGGCAGAGCGCTATCAACAGGTGGTCGACTATTTCCGGGGCCGTATCGCCTTCGTGCAGATCGGTGCGCCCGGACATTTCCATCCCCGTCTGGACGGCGTCATCGATCTGCGCGGAAGGACCGATCTTCGTCAGCTGATACGGCTGGTTCACCACAGTCAGGGGGCGCTGTGCACAGTCACCGCTCTGATGCATTTTGCCGCCGCCATTGAGGCGGGTCCCGGTTCAGACCATGAGGGGCGGACTGGCAGGCCCTGCGTGGTGATTGCCGGAGCCCGTGAAGCGGCACACTGGGAGGCGTATCCGGGCCATCAGTTCATTGCCACCAATGGATCGGTCCCTTGTGCCCTCTCTGGCGGCTGCTGGCGCGACCGCACCTTTCCACTCGGTGACGGCGACAAACGGGACAACCCGGAAAACCTCTGCCTCAGACCTGCGGGAACACTGCCTCAATGCATGGACATCATCACCGCAGCCGATGTCATCCGGCGTATCGAATACTATTTCGCAGGAGGGGCCTGCCGGTACCTCAGCGACAGCCAGCACAAAGCCTTCCTGAACGGAGTGGAAAAAACGGCGGACAATCAGTTTGCCAACCCCGAAGTCCGCTTTCCCGTCTGACTCTGGGCGTTACAAAGAACGGATACGGCAGGTTTTCACCAACAGTATTGGATGATGTCTAAGCCGGTGTTGAAGGAAGCAGCTCGAGTATCGACCCCACAAGGAATGAAGTTATGGTCTCGACATCCCGGGTGGCATCAACGGTGACAATCCGGTCGGGCTCCAGGCCTGCAAGATGCTGGAAGGCGTCTTCAAGGGCTGATCTCAGACTGGCACCTGACTGGTCGAAACGGTCGGAGGATTCATTCGATCCGGACTGCCGGCTGCGGATCCGGGCTTCCATGACGTCGATGGGCGCCCGGAAGAGAAAGGTGCGGTCGGGCCGGATTCCGCAGGTGGCGATCCGGCAGATCTGCTGCAGGTCCTCCATGGGGAGATTTCCGACCAGTCCCTGATAGGCGAAGGTGGAATCCACAAACCGGTCGGCCAGCACAATTGTCCCGTTCTCCAGGGCCGGAAGCACCCGGTCGTGGACCAGTTGATGGCGCGCGGCCGAGAGCAGGAAGACCTCGCTCCACGGAGTCAGGACCGTCCCCTCAGGCGGGTTCTTGAAAATCTCCCGGATTTTCTCTCCGACCGGAGTGCTGCCCGGTTCCCGGATGGTGAGCACATCATGCCCGAGTGACCTGAGTTCACCCGCGACCCGGGACAGTTGGGTCGACTTCCCGGTGCCTTCATTGCCCTCCAGTGAAATGAAGAGACCCCGCCGATGCCCGGCTTTGTCTGGATCAGCCTTGTTCAGAGAGCAGGGGAGAGGGGATAGAGGGGGAAATTAATCATTTCGGATCGAGAACCGGAGTGAGGGGATCGAAGTCTTCGAAGAGGCTTTTTTCCTTCGCGGCGCTGACGCCGGGTGCAGGCGGCTCGGGCTTTTCGATGTCCTCCATCTTCAGTTTCATCTCCTGGTCTTCAGGGATTTCGACCACGCCGGACGGGAATTCCTCCAGAAGGTAGGCGACAAGGGAATTGACCTGGTCGTCGCTCAGCGGGCCGCCCTGAGTATGGTGGAAGGCCGGCATCAGCGAGCCCTTGCGGCCGTATTTGATCCATATTTCCCAGTAAAGCTTGTCCTTCACTTTGTCCACTTTGGCCAGATCAGGAACCATGCTGGCGCGATTCGGGGAGTTGTGACAGATCCCGCAGGCCCGGTCATAAAGTTTGGCACCGGCGAGGCCTTCGGTCGGCTTGGCATGGCAGCGGGCGCAGTCGCCGCGGAAGACAATCTGCCGGTCTCGCAGCGCCTTGAGCTGGTTGCGCTGCCGCTCCGACAGATTTGAGCCGCCGACTTCCCGTGAAGCGCGGGTCGGAATCTCGGAAACCACTTTCAGTGTCTGCACCCCCTTGTCGGTGAAGACGTAGACACTCTTGGTCACCGTCCCCTGCCGTCCGAGCAGGTCCATGATCACTTCGATGTTATCCGTCTTGCCCGGAGCAATCACCCATGGGCTCTTCTTCATCACCGAGGTGCATCCGCATGAGGTCTGGACATCCTCGATGATCACCGTTTCGTCGGTGGTGTTGGTGGCCGTGAAAATAAACCGCGCCTCCCGGTCCCCAGGCGTCGTCTGCTGCCGCTTCTCCAGCGCATCAAATTTCAGGACCTGTTCATTATTCCGGCTCCGTGTGGTCCGCACCTGCGACTCACCGGTCATCGCCCCGGGAAATACCAGAGCCCATGCCGTCAGCAGGACCCAAACCGCCGAAAACCGTCGATTCATAACGCTGCAATCCAGATTCATCATCTCATCCAACTCCTTCGAAAATTAACCGTGAAACAGCCCCGCGCTTCGGGAAGCCGGATAACCGCCAACCGAAATCCAGCCAGCATCCACCAATCCAGCCACGAGCATCAGACCAGATGGTTTAAAGCCGTCTCTTCCGGGTATTCTGCCACCAAAACCGCCAAATCCAAGTGGAATTCACCGGTTCGGGAGGCATAGAACCAACATGAGCAAACGGACCATCCGAAGCGTTCTCAGTCAAGCCTCAGGAGAGTTCGGCCAGATCGCCTGCCAAGGCCCCTGCTCTATGTCTTCGAGCAGGACGCTTCATGCATTGGGATACCGGTCTTCGGCAAGTAAAACGCGTTTATCGGGTTTGCTCATGCAGAGTCCACAAGACGCTTCAGCCCGGCAATAAAATGGTTAAAACTGACGGAGCGATTGGCCTCCGGTTTTAAATGCTTCGCGATTGATTGGGCCCGTGACACCTTGGTCTTGGTTCCCGTCAAGCGGGCGAGTTCATCGGCTGCATTTGTCAGGCTGTCGGGATCGCGCAATCTCTCCGGAACTCTGTTCGGATTCCTAACAGCCCGAGGAAAAGCAGCCTGCACAGCCCCGAGATCACCCAGAAACCAGCTTTCCAACTCCTGACAAACGATTCGGATAAGAACATCCTGCTCCATTCGGGACGACGACAGGGTTCGGAGCCGCTGTTTTCGCTGCCGACAGTCGCCGCCGTCATTATCACGCAGAATGACAAACCGGGCTCCAGGCTCGTTCCATCCTTTCAATTTCCGGGGAATCGATTTCTCCAGATCGGACTTTCCGCGATGCGTCAGGGCCAACCAATGCTCCGACTCCTGCCAATCCGGAAGAACCTTTGGCAACAGAACCCTCAGCGTCTCCGTCATCGATTCCTCTTCAACTAAAAAAATCACCCTACCCATCTTAACGAGGCAATTTGTTGCTATTGAAAAGCCCCTGCGACCACAGCGCACCGGGAGGATCGCCTTCACGACTCAATGCCTCTAAAAGTTCAAAATCGGAGGCACGTTGCAGCGTCGTGGTGCCATTGTATTTTTCCAGCCAGAAGATCGATGAAAGCTCAATTGCATCCAGAAACTCGGGTGAATGAGTGGATACAAATACCTGTCCGCCCCGTTCTGCATATTGAATAAACTCTTCGGCCAGCACGGTTATCAGTTCGGGATAAAGCTGATTCTCCGGCTCTTCGACACACAGGATGGGGAAGGGCTTGGGATCATCCAGCAGGACCAGATAAGCGAACATTTTAATAGTGCCGTCGGAAACATTACGGTCGATAAATGGCTCTTTGAAAGCACCATCACCATATCGCATAATGAGACCACCGTCTGCGGTCGGCATGACCTCAATCTGCTCTATACCGGGGACACGGGTTTTCATCTTCTCTACAATCCTGTCAAAAATCGACCGCTGGTTCTCATAGAGATGTCTGGCTACTGCGGGAAGGTTATCACCGCTGCTTGATAAGTGATATGCTTCTTCGTCGTCTTTCTTGCCCCGCGCTTCGCTGATATGGAAGTCCGAAACATGCCAGTTTTCAATCAACTGCCGGAACGCACTTGCTGCTTTGAACTGCTGCCCAAAGTAACCCAGGCCTTTGACGGCGAGTATGTCGGGGGAGTCCAACTTCTGCCGGTCCCGGTTAAGAGGTTTATCCTCTTCATCAAAATCCTCTTCATTGGTCACGACTTCCCCCTCGCCCCGCGAGAAATCCAGATAATGATAAGGGGCTCCATGACGGCCGCGCTTGTAGCGCAGAATCTCGCGATCGATATATGGGTATCCATTCTCTTCCCGAATGAGAAGAAGGTAGGTTACCAATCGGGATCGTCCCTGGATTTCCAGTCGGAATCCAATCTCAATTTCAATTGCCTCCTGCTCATGGCCGCGCGTCACGACCTCTTTAAAGCCCATGCGCCCCCCTTCACTGTTCAATGCGGAGCGGACGTTGTTCTTCAGGCAATTTTTTAGAAAGGCGAAGACGCGAAACAAGGTGGTTTTGCCAGTGCCGTTCCGGCCGACAAAGACAGAGAGTTGGGGGATATTCTGCAGGTGAACATCCTGCAGGGCCTTGAAGTTTTTGATCCGTAAGTTTTCTATGATCATAATCGGTTCGTCCCTACTCTTTTTCCGCAAACATCAGTTTGTGCAAGACCTGCTCGGTGAGTAGTATCTTTTTGTGAGTTTCTTCCAGGATGGTGTCGGCGTTGACATGGATGGCTGCGTTTCTGGAGTTCTCCGGGTTCACCCGAAGCCCGATGATGGTAAAGGCGTGCTGGGACGCATTGTCGGTTGTTGGCCAGTCGCTTTCGCCCGACAGCTTGCGCCGGATGACCTGCTCCGACTCAATTTGAGGATTCTCGTCCTCTGCCCTGGTGGTGCCTTCCTGGCCCTCTTCTTTGTTCAAGCTCAAGCCCGGCAGGTAATTGAAAGTTTCGATCATTCTGATCAACTTCGGCCGGGCTTTCGCGGGCTTTCGGTCGTAGGTCTTCAGCATACAGCTCCAAAGCTCAGCTAACCGCTGAATGCTTATATGGCTACCGCCTTTTTTGATGTCTGGCGTATAGCGGATCAAATAGTCTTTCTGCATGCATGCAGGCTGGGCGCTCATATCGTCACAGGGGGGCTCCAGTTCCAGGTTGTCGGGCGCGAACAGCGCGGCTTCAATCTGCTGTGGGTTCATGGCCGACTGATCGTCAATTAAAGCGCGTAATTCACGTCCATCCCCATTCACGTTTCCTATCGTGAGACGGCAGGCATAACACTTTTTATGAAATTCAGCGCAGAACCCCGTTTTTTCTGGAAAACCGGGATCCCAAAAAAGGATGTCCCCTTCTCGCTGAAAAAACCGGTTATGCAGTGACTGGGTATACACTCACATTAATTCTACCTTTTACAATTTTATACAGAGCCATTGGTTCGAGTGTAGAGAATACTCGCCAATATCATTCGGCTGCTCTGTGCTTTATCAGAATTGCACAATTCCACGCTATGAATTCCCTTAACAGGGGAATTTTCATAAGCCATGCCAGCTCAGTGTAGTAACGGGGTGCCACCCGAACAATTTCCAGATCCTGTCTCGCACGGATCATTTTGATGGTTGTCCCGATATGAGTGGGGAAAAGGTTCTCAAATGGAATTAGCACTCTGGGTTTTCGAACAATGCGGTCGTATAATGCTGGCCCAAGCCTTGGGCCAAGATAATGAAAAGGTGAGAAGTCGTGTCCTCCCCATGGCGACAGCCAATTTGTCCAACTAAGATATATATGGCCATCGGGTTTCAGCAACTTGCTGAAGGAATTGATCAACTGTGTCTGATTCCGCAAATGCTCCAATACGTTTGAGCAGATGACCAGGTCGAATTGGCCCAGTTGGGATACATCCTCATTGTCGATATCGATGGATTGGAAACTGGCATCCTCGAGATCTTCCGGTAGCCAGTTGGATGCGTCCGCGAAAAGAACCTCGCAACCCAAGTCCTTGAGAGCAATTCCAAACACACCCGATCCGCAGCCGAGGTCGAGCACCTTGCAGCCTTCCCCAAGTGTAACCCCGTTTCGATTCAGCCATCGAATTGCATCCGTGGACTGCATTGCATAGAACCCTGAGTCTGCTCCATGCCGGATATGGTGTCGAATTAGCTGATGAATAATCATGTCTCTATAGCAACTTTTTACTCACTTGTTGTCATTAAGCAATCGAATAAAGTTGATTCAAGGCAGGAGAATCTGCAGTAGGTGGGCCTGGCTCACCTGCATTCAGGGTATTTGGCGTATCCTATAAAAACGACCGGATTCCTGGACGTCGAACTCTTGTATTATTAGTTCTTCCTCAGCAATAAAAGGAGGTGCGACCTGTGCCCATTCATTCAAGTCTCCTGATACTTCCAGAACGTACTGACGCCCGATTACTACATTTTGCGTAACTTCAACTTTGCTCGTCCGGACACTCAGCCATGGATCATGCGGCGGGCCCTGAATCCATACTTCTGTGGCATCCGTGTATCCATTGCCTGCATCTAATACATTGATGGCAGTGATACGTCCGCCGTTCAACACGGCAAGTGCTTTCGCCTCAACACCATTGGAATCGAGAATCCTTACAATCGGGATTTCAGAGTAGCCGCATCCTTCATCACTCAGTTTGATTTCGACCACGAAACCATTCACCACCACTGCGGAAGCCAGAGCCCTCCTGGGTGTACATATATCTGTCTGCTCGATCTGGATACCATTCAGTACAGATAGCCCGCTTGTGCCCGGCATTGAAATTATCACCGCGGCTTCCCCTTCCGGGATAAACATCTTGGAAAAAAGAACATACTGTTTACCAGCCTCCCAGATAAGATCATTCCAACCAGGTTCTGAAGCCGTTTCCAGGGGGCCGTATGTTTCCTGCCCAATATTCAGTGTTACACGGCCGTTTTCTCTGTCTGGCTCGCCATGAGCATAGACAAGGAAATTATACTCGCCTGATGGCAATCCCTTCAGTGTTACTGTTATGTTTCCCTGTCGCCCGCTCGGATAAAGATAACCGAAAAACATTGGGTCCTGAGAATTGTTGAACCATGCTCCCTGAGCGTTATCGACGGACAGGGCCACGCCGGAGGGTGTTCCATCAGCCTGAAGCAGATCCGGGATTTCACCGGAGGCTCGCCAGGTAGAGCCGTTACTTCCGGGAACGTCGCGGCTGTAGATGTTCCAGAAGTCATCAGGACTCTGGCCTATCGCGGCCGGCCCGGTTTTAATCCCGTTTGCATCGGTGCCAAAAGTAACGTTCAGCAATAAAAGATCAGATCCATGGACAAGATAGAGAGGCATAGCCCATGTTATCCATAATATAAGAACATAGGCTGTTCTGCTCGCCATTTGCCTTGTACAGAGGCTATAAAGCATAGGGGGTTGTTTCATATCATTTCGAGCTTAATAATACGTGGTCGTGATTAGAGAATTTCAAGGTATCAATAAATCTGTAATGTGCCTTGAATCCCGCAAATACAGCTGGTCCCTATTTGATTAGGGAATAGAAATTCATCGCTTTTTCCTTTTTAGTTCAAAGTTTGTCAGACTGCCTCCTGCATTTCTTCGCTTAACTCAGGAAAATAGCCGGATTTTTTCTTGCTGTAGCGGTTGACAATTCTGGGTATTAGAGACTACACATGAGTTAAGGGCAAGGATTTTAACATCATTCCACCCTTCGCACCATTACCTCATTACTGGTGAAAAAGATTCTGCATCCAAAAAAACCGGGGCATGGGCCCCGGTTTTGGAGAAATTGATGCAGGTCGAAGCCTGTGTGGGGTGGGCCCGGGGATCAGCCGAGGATCTTCTTGCCTTCGTCGAGGAAGATTCCCTTGAAGTTCATTTCAAGGGCCTGGGCGTTGGTGGCCTTGTTCAGGGCTTCCTCCTTGGTGATGATGCCGGCCTGGACGAGGTCGAAGAGGGCCTGGTTGAAGTTCTGCATTCCGTCATCGCGGCCGACTTCGACGGCGGCGGCGAGTTTGTCGAGACGGTTTTCCTCGATCAGCTTGCGGATGGTGGAGTTGCTGATCAGGATTTCCATGGCGGGGTAGATACCGCCCTCGACGGTGCGGACCATGCGCTGACAGATCACGGCCTTGAGGGTCCCGACCAGCTGTTTGCGGACCTGTTCGCGGTCTTCGGAATCGAAAAAGTCGAGGATGCGTCCGACGGACTGTGAGGTGTCGGTGGTGTGGAGAGTGGAGAGGACAAGGTGGCCGGTGTCTGCGGCGGAGATGGCCGCCTGGAAGGAAGTGGCGTCGCGCATCTCACCGATCATGATGACATCGGGGTCCTGACGGAGGACGTGTTTGAGTCCGCCGGCGAAGGACGGGGTGTCGAGGCCGACCTCGCGCTGTTCGATGACGGACTGCTTGTCGGTGAAGACGTATTCAATGGGGTCCTCGAGGGTGATGATATGCCGCCTCGAGTTGGTGTTGATGTGATCGAGCATCGCGGCGAGGGTGGTGGATTTACCCGAACCGGTGGTCCCGGCCACCAGGACAATGCCCCTTGGCGAATCAGCTATTTTCTTGAGGATGTCGGGGAGTCGGAGTCCCTCGAGGGACGGGACCTCAGCCTTGACGTAACGCATTGCGAGGGCATAGGAGCCGCGCTGCTGGAACACGTTTGTCCGAAAGCGGCCGATGTCCTTCACATAATACGAGAAGTCGGTTTCGTGGTTCTTTTCCAGTCCGACCTGTGCATAGGGAGGAACGATATTCTCAATAATCTCATTCATCCACTTGGCGTCTGGGATTTCAGTCTCCACGTCAACCAGTTCACTGTTGATCCTGAAGATGATCGGGTAGCCGATCTTGATGTGGACATCGGAAGCGCCGCCGTCGACGGCCGCTTTCAGAATCTTCTGAAATAATTCTACACTTTGGCTCATAATTTGTGAATGGCTCAGGAATTTCTACTTTCGGCCAACCCGGGGCGTTTTTCAACCACCCGGAACCGGATTGGACGACGGAAAGTGGACCGTGGTTACCATTCCAGCAACATTGCGGCCCAGGTGAGGCCGGCACCGAAAGCCAGAAGGAGGATGCGGTCGCCCTTGCGGGCATGGCCGGCGCGGATCAGTTCGTCCATGGCAATGCCGATGGAGGCAGCCGACGTGTTGCCGAATCTGTCGACATTCATGAACAGCTGCTCCGGGCTGGCCCCCAGTTTCTCGCCCACAGCGGTGAGGATGCGCTGGTTGGCCTGATGGGGGACGATCCAGCGGACGTCGGCAATGGTGAGGCCGGCACTGTCGAGAACACGCCGTGCCGCCGCACTCATGGCCTGGATGGCATTCTTGAAAGTCTCCTTGCCGTCCATTTTGAGAAAATGCAGTCCCTCGGACAGTGACCGGGTTGAGGCGGGAATCCTGGATCCCCCGCCGGGCATGCTGAGGAGGGTGTTTCTGGACCCGTCGGCGCCCAGTTCCGATGCGAGGATCGCGCCGGTGCCGTCTGGGGTTTCTGTGGTCCCTGAGGTATTGTCGGCTCTGAGAATGGCGGCCCCTGCGCCGTCCCCGAAGAGGACGCAGGTATTGCGGTCAGTCCAGTCGATGATGGAACTGAGTTTTTCCGATCCGATGACCAGGGCGGTGGAGACGGCCCCGGACTGGAGGAACTGCCGGGCAATTTCGAGGGCGTAGATGAATCCGGAGCAGGCGGCCTCAATGTCGAAGGCGATGGCCCGTGATGCGCCGAGGTTCTGCTGAACCAGACAGGCCGTGGATGGAAAGAGCATGTCCGGGGTGATGGTGGCGACGATGATCAGTTCGATGTCGGATCCGTCAATACCGGCACTTTCGAGAGCTTTGGTTGCGGCGGCAGTCGCGAGGTCGGAGGAGGCCTGCGTATCGGGTGCTATCCGGCGCTCGCGGATGCCGGTGCGGGTGGTGATCCACTCGTCGGAGGTCTCGACCATTTTTTCAAGGTCGGTGTTGGTCAGAACTTTTTCCGGGAGGCAGGACCCGGTACTGATGAGGCGGACGGTCCGGCCGCTGACCGGGAGGATCTGGGGAGGGGCAACTGTTGGCATTGACTGGGGTGGATCAGGCGGCCCGGTGCGGTTGGTCCAGGTCCTGAATCTGATCGATAATCAACTGATTGATATTGTATTTAAATTCCTTGATGGCAATGCCCACCGCATTTTCGATGGCGGTTTCCCGTGCGGAGCCGTGGGTGATGAGCACATTGCCGTTGACCCCCAGCAACGGCGCTCCCCCGTAGGTATCCGGATCCATCTTGGTTCGAATCGGCTTGAAGGCACTGCGGGCCAGCATGGCTCCCAGCTTGCGGACGGGCGTGGCCGTCAGTTCCTGCTTGATCCACCCGAACATGCAGGTGGCAAGGCTCTCGCAGGATTTGAGCACAACATTGCCGGTGAACCCGTCACACACCACCACATCCACACTGTCACGGAAAAGATCGTGGCCTTCCACGTTGCCGATGAAATTGAGAGGTGTGGCCTCCAGCAGCGGCAGGGTTTCGAGCGTGAGTTCATTGCCCTTGGTTTTCTCGGTGCCGACGCTCAGCAGCCCGACCCTCGGGTTGTCCTTCCGCAGGATGTGGCTGGCGTAAATGGCTCCCATGATGGCGTAGTGGACCAGATGGGAAGGCCGGGCGTCGGCGTTGGCTCCGACATCCAGCATGAGAAACTCGCCTTTCGGGCGGGGCATGACCGTGGCGATCCCGGCTCTGTCGACTCCCGGGAGGTTGCGGAGTTTGATGGTCGAGGCCGCGACCACGCCGCCGGTGTTGCCGGGGCTGATAACCGCATCCACAAGTTTGTCTTTAGCCAGGTCCACCGCCAGCGCCAGTGAACACTTTTTCTTGCGCCGGAGGCCCTCGACCGGCTTCTCGTCCATCTGCAGCACTTCGGTGGTGTGCAGCACGCGGATCTTTTCGCGACTGGAAGCAGGGAGACCGGCGGATTTAAGGAAGGGATCCACGCACGACTGATCGCCGACCAGGTGAACTTCCCTGATCGACTTTCCGTGTCGCTGTAATGCGTTGAGGGCGCCCCTGATTATGACATCCGGGCCATGGTCTCCCCCCATGATGTCAATAGCCAGTCGCATGGGCCTGAACAGGTTCAGAGGGAGGTTTCAGGGTCAGACAAAGGCTTCTTTGCTGATGACCTGCTGGCCTTTGTAGAAACCGCAGTGGTTGCAGACCCGGTGAGGAAGGGTCTTTTCCCCGCAGTTGGAGCACTCAATCAGCTGAGGCAGTTGCATCACGCTGTTGTAGGCCTTTCTCATCTTCTTGCGGCTCTTGGATACTTTTCTCTTTGGTACTGGCATGGTGTCCTCTTGTGTCCTTACTGAATATGTGTGATCTGAAACGGGTGTTTTTTGTTTCCGATCGGTTAAATCCGGGCTGTTTTAGTGATTTTCATGCAGTTCCAGCCGCGGCGGGCCGGTCTCTGCGATCATCAGTTCCTATTTTGTTTGCTGTTCCTGAATTCCTGAATCCTGTTTAATTCAAAAAAATTGCAGCCTGAATCAGTCGCTGTTCAGGTCCAGTTTGTCAAGCTCACTCCATGGAGACGGCACGATGAGATCCTCGGGGCTTTCCTTTTTAAGGGAAGCCCTGGACCTGTCCGGTTGTCGGTCGACCGTGCAGTCTGGGGAGCACAGCGGATGCTGTGGAAATGACAAAAGCACATCCTCGCGGATAAAGGGAATCAAGTCAATACAATCTCCATGAATTTCAACCTTGTCCTCGCCGTGGAGGGGGAGGAGGACGGACCAGTCGGGGAAGTGGAGGGGCAGCTGGAAATCCCTGAGGCATCGGGCGCAGGTGCAGTCCAGGGTGATGGCCATTGTGCCGGAAGCCAGAATGCCTGTCTCCATCAGCTGCGCTGTGAGGTCGAAATGGAGCGGCTGGCGGGCATGGATGAGTTCGTCCTCGACCATCAGATCGAGGGCTTCGGGAGGAAGGTCGCCCTTGACATGTTCCAGACCGTCCTCGAGTCGGGAGAGATGAATGGGAATGGTGTCTGCGGTCATGGTGGTGGAGAGCAGGGGTGTGTTGGACCTGCCTGTCTGGCCGGTGACAGGTGAGTGCCGGGGCCCGGATTCCGGATATGTCAGCGGTCAGTGGTGCCGGCGGTTGACACCGCAACCGTTAGCACGACGGCCGGTGATTGCCAAATTTTTTTTCGAGAGCTTTCTGAACGTTTTCCGGGACGAAACGCGAGCAGTTGCCGCCGTAACGGGCAATATCCTTGACGATGCTGGAACTGATGAAGGTGCATTCCTCATTGGGCATGAGGAATATGGTCTCCACCTGGTCATTGAGCTTGCGGTTGGCCAGAGCCATCTGAAATTCAAATTCGAAGTCCGAGACGGCGCGGAGGCCCCGGACGATCACCGAGGCGTTGATTCGGCTGGCGTAGTCGACAAGGAGTCCGTCGAACCCGTCTACCCGTGCATTGCCGATGTGCTGGAGTACCTGACGCGCCAGAGACATGCGTTCCTCCTGAGAGAACAGCGGATTTTTGGTGGCATTCGGGGCGATGGCCACCACCACTTCCTCGAAAATGGCGGCCGCACGGGACACCAGGTCGAGGTGACCATTGGTCATGGGGTCAAAGGTCCCCGGATAAACTGCGGTTGCCATGTGCTGATTTATCCCAGCAGGCTGCCTTTTTGCCAAGACATTTCAGGGCATCGGCCCGGACACGGATGGGGCCGGTTCCCCGGCACCTCTGGCTCTCACAGACCTGAATCCGTCCTTTACGAGGAGGTCGCCGAATTGACGGGCAAGGAACCGCCCGGTGCCGGTCCCGTCGAAGATGTGGTATTTGATCGAAGCGATGCCGGGCATGGCCGCTTCGCCATACTCGGACTGGTTCTGCCGGTTTATTCTGGCGGCTTCGGTGCGGGAGGTGCGGTTGCCATGGAGGAGCGCGAGGCTGAAGACCATGATCAGGGCGAAGGTGAAGATGCCGAGGACGCCGCCTCCGACGGTCTCGATCTCACTGAAAACAGCCGAGTCCTTGATGTGCTGCTCCAGCTTTGATTCAAAGAGACTCATTGCGGAAAAGACTACCGCCCCGATCATGAAGTAGGCACCGATGAAAGCCAGTCCCTCGTCGATCCTCAGATGCTGATGGGCCAGAAGGCCTAGAAACTCATAACCTCTGGATGCCGCAACGAGAACGGCGAGCCACTTGATGAACCTCGGAAGCATGTGGTTTCCGCCACGCTGTATCCCAAGGCGGTATCCGAGTACCAGCACCAGTACGGCGACGATATCAAAAAGACCGACAGAATTCGAAATCAGGGAAATGTATTTTGTCAATGCATCCATATTTCAGCGAGGAACTGAACTGCTGGAGTATTTATCGGCCGGATCCCCGATTGCCTGAACCACCCTGCCTGTCACTGTCACCTCCGAAAGAAGGATCCGGTAGGATCAGGAAGAACCTCCGGGCTGCCCGGAAGCACATCGGGAGTTCAGGCCTGTGACATAAAGAGAATGGACGTGCCGAAAAACGGGAGAGGTGAAGGCCGCAGTCAAACCGCGGGGTTCATTGAGGAAAATGAAATTTCAGACCGCCGCTGCCGGGGAGGGCTTTTCCGGGCAGAAGAATGTCTTCCGGAAGAAATTACGGGGTGCCGCGTCTTTACAGAGAAAATTCAGGATGTTGCACCGGGCGCAGACCAAAGGGAGCAGAGTGGCCTGGAGCAGTGCTGTGGAGGGCAGATTCAGGCTTCAGGATTGACCACGTCGTCGTGGTCCGCCACAAACACTTTCCAGCGGTTGTAGATAAAGCTTTTGAACAACAGCGTGAGACAGATGAGAAATACCGACAGAATGACGCCATTGCTGGTTTGACCGAGGAGGAATCCACCAAAACCCATGCCTCCAAGAAAGGCGGCCATAACCTCGAATCGGATCAACATTCTCTGCTTTTTATCTATCATATCTGGGGTCTCCAGGAATTTACACTAACGTGACATTGGGTGGGACTGAATGACGTCACTGGTTCAAGCTATTCCTGCTTATTGGGTTACAAGAACAAGATATGCTTCCGGATTGCCAAAATGCAATAAAATTTTTTGTGCTGTGGATGAATATTTTCTTGATTTATTCACAACCTGTTCACAATTGGGTGTTTTCACCGATGGGGTGAGGCACTAGGATTTGGATATGAAAGCAGTTCCAGGAGTGGGATTTATCGGCACGGGGAAGATGGCGACGGCACTGGCGGTGAGCTGGGTCCGTGCGGGGCTGATTGACGCGTCGCGGTCGCTGGGGAGTGATCCGGCGGCAGCTTCTCGGGAAGCATTTTGTGAGGAGACGGGGATTGGGGTGACGGCTTCGAATCCCGAGGTCTGGGAGCGGACTGATGTGGTGGTTCTGGCGGTGAAGCCGCATGTGGTGGAGGCGGTGTTGCGGTCGGCAGATCCCGGCGGGCAGCATCTGGTGATTTCGATTGCGGCCGGCATTGGACTGAAGCGGCTGGAGAAGTGGGCATCGGAGTCGGCGCGTCTGGTTCGGGTGATGCCGAACACCCCGGCGATGGTGGGAAAAGGAGCGAGTGGATTCAGCCGTGGATCGCGGGCGACGGATGCAGACATGGCGATGGTGCAGGGGATGCTGGCGGCGGTGGGGGAAGCCTTTGAGGTGCCGGAATCCCTGCTGGATGCGGTCACCGGACTCAGCGGGAGTGGGCCGGCCTATGCGTATCTGATGATTGAGGCGATGAGTGATGGCGGTGTTGCGGCGGGGCTGCCGCGGGAGGCGGCGACCCGTCTGGCGGCGCAGACACTTCTGGGTGCGGCGGCCATGGTTCTGGAAACCGGGCATCATCCGGGGGCGCTGAAGGACATGGTCAGCAGCCCGGGGGGCACCACCATTGCGGGCATCCATCAGCTGGAACGGGCGGGATTCAGGGCCGCCGTGATGGATGCTGTGACGACGGCGGCGGCACGGTCCCGCGAGCTTGGACAGGCTTCCGGCTGATTGCGGGACGTCCGCTGACTTTGTGGTGATTCAGGCCTCGACCCGGCCCGCCGAATAACTATTCTAACGATATGCAGTTTCCATCCCCGACCCCGAGACAGGGACGAATCTTCTGGGCAGCAGTGACGATGCTGGCGGTTGCCGTGGCGCTCACTTTCGTGACTGTGATTGTGGTTGGGGCGGCATGGCTCACGGAGCGGCTGGCAACCATCCTCTTCCCGCTGGCGGTGGCCGCCATCATCTCCTACCTCCTCGACCCGGTGGTGGACTTTTTCGAGAAGCGGGACTTCGGGAGACTGCAGGCGATTTTCATTGTGTATCTGATGGCGGCGCTGACATTTCTGGCGATTGCCATTCCGGTGGTTCCCAAGCTGATCGGGCAGGTCACCGAGGTCACCACCCAGTTTCTTGAAGCGGCCGACATCCAGAGCCGCAGTCAGTCTGAGGATACGGTGGTCAGCGCCGAGGAGCTGCCTCCAGGACTTGAAAAGCAGGTCGATGACCTGATGAGCAAGATCGGCACCTGGCTGAACAAGTTCCTCCCTCAGGAGGTCCGCAACTTCTGGAAGGAATACGAAAGTCTGATCAGTGATCAGATGCTGAACTTCGGAAAGGCGGTATCGGTGTGGCTGTTCAATATCTTCGTCTCCGCGATGCGGGGGCTCGGCGCATGGACCGGATATCTCATCGGCTTCGCCATGGTCCCGGTTTTTGTCTTCTTCTTCCTCCTTGAAAAATGGCGCATCGTGCGGACCTGGACGGATTACCTCCCTGTTTCCGATCCCGAGTGGAAGCAAGAAGTTATTTTCGTGCTCACATCCATCAATGACAGCCTGGTGGTTTTTTTCCGGGGGCAGGTTCTGGTGGCGATCTGTATCGGGTTTCTGCTGTCTATTGGATTCACCCTCATCGGTCTGAAATACGCGGTACTGCTTGGCGTGGCGGCGGGAGCCCTGAGCATCATCCCTTATCTCGGATTCGTCCTCGGGATATTTCCGGCGGTGGTGATCGCGATTGTCCAGCACGGCGATCTGCTGCATCCGATACTGACCGTCCTGGTTTTCCTTCTGGTGCAGTTTGCCGAAGGGATGTTCATCACGCCGAAGATCATCGGCGACCGGGTTGGCCTGCATCCGCTGACAGTGATCCTCGCAGTCCTGATTGGAACAACCCTGATGGGGGGCCTGCTCGGGGCGGTGCTCGCCATTCCATTTACAGCAGCCGGACGGGCAATTCTCGTCCGCTACGTCTGGAAACGCGTTCCAGGCGAAGACTTCACTTCTTCCGACGAAGACAGCAATGGGGATCAGCAGGAACCAGCTTGAAAAAATGAGGCAGCGCCTCGCCGGCCGGGCTCCGGGGCCGGGCGTGGAGGCGGAAGCCGGCGGCGCACACGGGCACGGTTTCCTCCGCGATGGCGCGATTCTCCTCGGCATCGACCCGTCGCTCAGGGGAACGGGATTCGGAATGATCCGGGTGCGGCGGCGGGATGTGGAAGCTCTCGACTATGGCGTGATTGCCTGTCCGCGTAACTGGAGCCGATCGCGCTGCCTTGGAGAAATCCAGAAGCAGATGACGATGATTGTGGCGAGGCAGCGTCCGGACTGTTGTGTTTTTGAGGGCCTTTTCTTTGCCCAGAATCTGAAGACGGCGTTGATTATGGGCGAGGCGAGGGGCGCGTCCCTGGCTGTGGCAGGTGCCTGCGATGTCCCCTCCTACGAGATTGCCCCCAGGAAAGTGAAACAGGCGATTGTCGGTTTCGGGGCGGCCCAGAAGCAGGCGGTGGCACTGATGGTCCAGCGGATGCTGAAGCTGGAAGCGCCTCCCGGCAGTGATGCCTCGGACGCCCTTGCGCTGGCGCTTGCATTTGCCCATTCCTATCGCGGATTCGTGGCCGAGCGCCCTTCTGCCATCTGATGGATAGTGGCTGGCTGATGGTGGGGGCCCGATTTCTGTTCCAGTCAGGTCGTTGCTGCGATATGTTGGCTGTCCACGATGATTGGCCATTTACGCGGGACTGTTCTTGAAATGCTTCCCACCCAGCTGCTGCTGGAGGTCGGAGGCGTCGGCTATGAAATTCTGGTGCCACTGAGCACATCCGGACGGATTGATTCCGGAGGGGAAGTGACCCTCTACACTCATCTTGCCGTCAGGGAGGACGCTCACGTTCTCTACGGCTTTGCCTCCAGGCAGGAGCGGGATTTATTCCGGATCCTCATCACCAGTGTGACCGGTATCGGGCCGAAAATTGCTCTCAACATTCTTGGTGCCATGCCGGTCGCCCGGTTTGAGCAGGCTGTCAGCCTCGAGGATGCAGCCGCGCTTTCGTCCATCCCCGGGATAGGCAAGAAGACCGCCGAGAGAATTATTGTGGAGCTGCGCGACAAGGTCGGGCTCGGGGCCGCATCCCGCCCATCCGGAATTGCGGCGGGTGGCGGAGTGGGGGGAGACCACGTTTCGTTGGATCCTGTGGACGAAGCAGTCCGGGCTCTCATTGCTCTGCAGATCCGTCCGGCGGATGCCGCCGCCATGGTCGACAAGGCCCGGAAGAAACTGGGAGACGCCGCGTCCACCGAGGAGCTGGTCCGTGCCTGCCTTCAGAAGTCCTGAGACACTGCCGGAACAACCCGCCGCGTGACCATGTCTTCCTCTCCGATTCGCCAGCCGAAACAGCTGAACCGCCGCAGGAAACTCCTTGCCGGGCTGATAGCAAATCTGGTCCGTGCCTATTCGTGGACATGGCGGCTGGAATTCATGGGTGATGTGGAGGTCACCCGGCCATCCGTGGTCTGTTTCTGGCATAACCGCCTGATGATGCCGATTGCACTCTATCGCCGGTGTCTCAGGCGGGGCTACATCGCTCTGCCGATGACGGGGATGATCAGTGCCAGCAAGGACGGGGCATTTTTGAGTGAAGTCATTGGGCGGTTCGGCGTGAGGCCGATTCGGGGATCATCCAGCCGTCGCGGGGCTATGGCTCTGATTGAAGCGCGGCGGGCTCTTGCCGACGGGTTCTGTGTGGCCATTACTCCGGACGGGCCGCGGGGACCGAAGTGTGAGTGCAAGCCCGGGCCCGTGCACCTTGCCATGCAGAGTGGCTGTCCGGTTGTTGCGGTCACCGCCCATGCCAGCCGCTTCTGGCAGCTTCGGAGCTGGGATCAGTTCCAGATTCCCCAGCCCTTTGCCAGGATCCGCATACGGGCACTGGCACCTGTTTATCTTGAGGGGCCGATGGATGAGACCCGCGTGCACGAATGGACCGCAAGGCTCACCTGTCTGCTCAATGACGACGGCCAATCCGGCGCGGCGGACAGCCCGTCATGACGATGACGCGGCCGGCCCGGTCAGCCATGCTTTCGCTTCATCAACATGGTTGAAGATTCTGGTATGCGCCGATTTATTGGCGGCAATGGCAATCATGCACTCGATCGCCGATTGAGAACTTCGATGGGTGAGCACGAAGGCAACACGTTTCAGCCACGGGATATTCCAGAGATTTCTCTGGGCTGCAAATGAGTAGTCCGTCCCTGGTGAATGAATGATCAGCAGGTTGACTGTCCGGCTGCATTCCATGCGAAGCATAGTGTGAATCTCCTCCACATCCGGGCTGGATACCTCCCCGGCCATGGTCATGTCGACGACCACATACCCCTCGGATGAGTCCTCGACAGCAATCGAGCCGCCGTCCGGCTGACTTGGGCAGCTTCTGACTTTGAGCACCTTTCGCATTACCCCACTATTCGCTGTGGAAGCCGGAATATTTCAAAAAAAATCATTCTTTCTGCCTTTCCTCACACATCGGGACTTTGTGCAGTGCATGCTTGATTTTTCTTTGCCCCGCGGAAAACATGCCGATTAGGAAATATGAAATGTCGAATTACAGGCGATGATCTGAAGGACATCTTTCTGGACCTGGGGCATGCGCCGCCATCCAATTCACTGCTGAGTCACGGGGACCTCCATCTTCCGGAAATGACGTATCCTCTTGTCTGCCATGTGCATCCGGAAAATTTCTATGTGCAGGTCGATGAGTTCCACAAGGCTGCCGATATCTTCAATGAGGGATACGTCTATCTCTCATCGATGTCCACCAGCATGGTTGAGCATGCCCGACAGTACGTCGATCACATCACCGGAAGACTGGGCCTGGGGCCGGACAGCCGGGTCATGGAAATCGCTTCCAATGATGGATATCTCCTGCAGTTCTTCAAGGAGCGGAACATCCCCTGTATCGGAGTGGAACCATCAAAAGGGGCCGCTGAGTTCGCCATCCAGAAGGGCATTGAGACCATCACGGAATTTTTCAACGAGGCATTTGCCAGGAAGTTTGTCAGTGAGCGCCACTCTCTCAATCTGATACTGGGAAACAACGTCCTCGCTCATGTGCCGGATCTGGATTCTTTCCTGAGGGGTGTTCAGGCCGGACTGGCTCCCGACGGTGTCGCAACATTTGAATTTCCCCACATTCTGAACCTGATTCAGAAGACTCAGTTCGACACCGTCTATCATGAGCACTTCAGTTATTTCTCGCTCTATTCGATCCGCGATATCGCGGCGCGGTATGGGTTGACACTTTTCGATGTCGAGAAAGTGGCAACTCATGGCGGGTCACTTCGTATCTATCTGGCTCGGACAGATTCCGGTCCGGAGATCATGCCGAATGTCTCCAGTGTGATTGCCGAGGAGGATTCCGCCGGGCTGCTGAAGCTTGAGACATACACCGGCTTCCAGGCACGTGTTGACAGTCTCAAGTATTCCATGCTCGAGACGCTGATCCGGCTTAAGCGGGAAGGCGCCAGAGTTGCCGCCTACGGTGCTGCTGCCAAGGGCTCAACGACCTTCAACTACTGTGGCATACGACGAGATCTGGTGGAGTTTGTCTGCGATCGCGCCCCGAGCAAGGTGAACAAGTTCCTGCCCGGATGCCACATACCTATTGTTCCCGAAGACCACCTCAGGGCTGAAAAGCCCGACTATATCATCATCATCCCGTGGAACATACGGGATGAGATCAGTCAGCAACTCAGCTACGCCCGCGAATGGGGTGCGAAATTCATCACTCTCGTTCCAGAAGTGGAAATTTTCTGAAGCATCGGCCGCGAGCGCAAACACCAATATTTTTTCCCTGCAGGGACAGGGAAGGGAAAACGCCGCACTCAACACGAGTGCGGCGTCTGTCTGTATGGATGTGGCGATGGCCGATGGCCGTCACGGTGAGCAATGCACCATTTGTGGACTACATGCCGAACGGGAGCTGAACGATCCTGTAGAATCCTACGGGGGAATCATCGGGCACCATCAGCGTGATGGATGTCATCGTTTCAGTCGCTGTCACCGTCTGGACCGCTTCCCATGTTATCCAGTCCGTGGTCCTTCTCAGCTGATAGGTCACCCCATCCTCAGTGCTGAACTGGATGGTGATTGTTTCCTCCTCCGGATTCAGGCTGATTCCGGGCTCACTGGTCTCCGATTCCAGGAAAATGCCCTCGGGGATGAGGACAGTGTCGATGACGTGGATGACGCCATTGGAGGCGAGAATGTCGGTCTGAGTGATGGCAGCGTCGCCGATCACCGGGTTGTCCTCAGCGTCGAGGGTGATCTGGAAGGACTGTCCGTTGGCGGTGGGGACCTCAGCGCCCGGGACGATGTCGGCGGCGAGGACCTGAGCGGCGACGACATGGAATGTGAGGACCTCGGCGAGTTTGTCAGGGTTGTCGAGGAGAGCCTGCAGT
>JAUIAG010000055.1 GCA_030425355.1 Verrucomicrobiia bacterium | reverse complement strand
TTATCCGCAAGAAATTCAGTAATATGCAGCCCCGTGGGCGGGCCTTCCACTGACATGACATCCACAGCTGAAAGGCAGAAACTCAAAACCAGAGCGCAGGCCATCATCCCCCCGATGCTCCACTGCCTCCGCCCGGAACCGGGAAGGGATTCCCGCATCCCTGATCTCAACTTCAACTTATTCCAGTTCTTCATTGTCCAAACGGCTGATCAACAGCCCTGTGACAAGATACGACACATTCCTGTAACAGTGAAGACTCACGCGAATGGAAACTTCGGGATGTTTCGGAGTTAATTTGTAAAATAGACTGAATCGGGGGAGTGGAGGCAGACGAGAGCGCGGGCCCGGAGCGTGCACCTCAGCCGGCCACTTCGGTCCCGAAGGCTTCGGCGAATTCTTCTGACTCCACGATTTTCCGGAAATGCTTCTCCCCGGATATTTCACTGATGAGGTGTTCGGAGAGGTTAATGGCTGTTTTGAGGTCGGCTATGGCATCCTCTGTCTGGCCCAGTTCGGCTTTGGCGCAGGCGCGCTGCCAGTATGCCAGCGGGTAGGAATCGTCAATATCAACGGCGGTATTGGCCAGGTGCAGAGCCCATTTAGCCTCACCGAAGTCCAGAAGGGCGTCGGCCTTGTAGGTCAGCGCCTCGATGTCATTCGGTTTCAGATCGAGAATCTTGTCATAGATTCGGATACGCTCCTCATCACTTTTCTCGATGGCGGCGCGAATCCACAGGGAATGCACGATGTTGGTGACCGATATTTCCTCCTGGGCCGCGATGATCTGCTCAGATCTGAGCTTGATCTTGGCCTCCATGTCATCCAGGCGTTTTTCATATTCCTGAGTGAGGTCGTGGATCTGCTTGGAGGTCTCCGATTCGATGTTGTCGCGTATCTCCTTCAGTGACCGCCATCCGAGAACCACGAGAATCGTCGCCGCCGCGGTGATGATATAAAAAATAATGGTGGTGGTATCGATGGTGTATTTCAGGGCCCGGTCGGAGGACTCGAGCTTGGCATCGGCGACCTTCTCCGCCAGCTCGGATTTCAGGGACAGCTGCTCGTGCTTGAGCTGCATCAGCTGGTCCAGCACATAGCGCTCCACCAGCGGCTGATACATCGGTTCAGTCAGTGTCGAGAGTGAGTTGGTGTCGACACCATGGCCCTGAGCCGGACTTGAACCCGGCACGGCCAGAAACACAATGGCTGCCAGAAAAAATATTTTAAAATTCATTATTTCCCGTCGGGGCCTGAGCGGGATCACCGGAGTTGCAAAGGGCCTGGCCTTCGTCATCACGCTATCAGGCGCCGATCAACGTTGTGATTGGCGGTTTCAGACAGTTTAAACCATCCGCCCCGAAATGGAACGCCGAAGTTAGGGGGCTCACCGCCCTTCGGGCAGTGACCACGGTTCAGGGTAAGTGGTCGAGGCAGCCAACTGACGCCATTCGGCTGAACCATAAACGCCGGCTCGGGACACTTTCAGTGGCTTGAACCCGAGTGACCATGCCGGTGACTCCGCACTCAACTGGAAGTTCCGGGAGGCCGCATCGACAAACATCGGATCCGCCACCATGGATCCGAGGTCCCGGCCGGATGCCTTCCATTCGGCAAATGTCCTGTCGCCGAACCTGAAAGGCTCTCCTCCGAGTCGCCAATAAAGGTTGTCATGAAGTTTCACCCGTGCGCCGGACTTCCATCCGCCGTAGCCGAGAAGGTGGCCCTCGTCGAAGACGACGATGTTTTTCTCGAAGGTGAATGACAGATGGGGCTCTGAACGGGTGACGGCTATCTGCCCTTCCTCGCTGAAGGCGAGGATGTTGTTCCGGACGATGTTGTCGCGGCCATAGTGCTGATGAAAACAGCCGTCCTTTACGTCGTGGACGAGATTCCCCTCAAAAAGAATGCCTGTGCTTCCCTCGTCCGGATAAAGGCCCCAGCCTCCGTATCGGGTGGAAAGCACATCGTGGATGACATTGTGGCTGACGGAGGTGCCTGGAGATGGCCCGAGGGTGTAGACGCCGCCCATGTCACTGAGAATGCGGTAGCCTATGTGGTGCAGGTGGTTGAATTCCACCCGGTTGTTGTGGGCACCGCTTTCTGCGTAGCCCCATCGCCAGCCGACAGAAACCGCAGTGTAGTAAAAATCCGCCACATCGCAGTGGGTCAGGGCATTGTCACCGCTGTGGCCGATCCAAACGCCGACGGCGCAGGGAAGGATCCGTCCGCCGCTGTGAATGATGCAGTTGTTGATGGTGATGCCGCCGGTGCGCCGCCGTTCCGGCACAAGACCGGTTTCGCCAATGCGGACTCCACTGACCCCCAGATCAAAAAGCCGGCATTGATCGACGATGCTGTCGCGGCAGGCCTGACGGAACCAGATAGCGGTGGCGCCGGCATTCTCAACCCGGCAGCCGGTGAATCGAATGTCCCTGGCACCGTCGACCTGAATCACCGTCGCATCGGAATTCATCCCGGCCTGGGCCGGCGGAATCCCATCCGCCGGTGTGTTGAAGGAAACATGGCGGAAATTCAGATTCTCAAAATAAAGATGCCGCACCCATGCGTCTGGATTGTTGATTTCCCCGGAAATCCCGACCAGCCTCGGGAGACGGGCGGCAGTCACCTGCGCCAGATTCATGTCCTCGCCAGGCCGTGGCAGGTAGTAAAGCCACCCGTCCCGATCCAGAAACCATTCGCCCGGGGAATCCAAGGCCGCCCGGAAATTTTCCAGAAAATAGAGGCATCCGCCGGTCATCCTGTTCCAGGACTTCATTGGTTTGCCGAGCGTGCTGATACGCCCGGACTCCACATCGACGGATTCGATGAATTCACGGGTGGTGTCCCATTTGTGAAAGACCATAAGCTGGATATCCCGCAGCTGGTCAGGGCCCATTCCCGAAAGCATCCGGATATCCGCGGAGTCCACGGAAAAGTGATGCCGCACCCGGCCGGTGCCGTCATCAAGCGGCTCCTCGGCCACTGAATTCAGGAGGTTGAAGTTCCACCAGTTCGGTGTTCTGGCGCGCACCGCCCGCTCCCCGTTGACCCATAATTGTTCAAACCGCCGGTCTGGATCATCCGCAGTGGCATCCGGAATTTCCACTCGCGTTCTCCACAACCCGGGGCTCGACGAATCGGGCTCCCAGCCGCGGATCACCCGCCCGCCACTCAGTTCAACTTCTCCCTCACCGCGGTAAACCACCGGATTCTCCGCAGAAGCTCCAGAATCACGGGAGTCAAATCGAAGCGGCCGATCGAGAAAATACCGACCTGAATGGATGCGGACCGTCACCCCGGAATCGGGATTCCGACGACGGAATTCCCTGACAGCCCCGCGGGCCCGATGAAGGGTCCCGAACGGATTTTCCGCCGATCCATCGGCATCGTCGTCCCCGGCGGTCGAAACATGAAATTCAGTGGCACCAAACCCGGTTATTGGCAGCGCCGCCATCATGGATGCTGCCGACAGGGCTGCCAGAACCATGATCCTCTGCCAGTGCCACACAGTTCTGCTCCGTCTCCCGGTCATGGAATGATGGATAATCCGCCCATGAGCCTACGGTCAACATTCATTTTGTTACAGAAAGCCCGGGGGGACGTGCGCCACTCGGTACCTGGCACCATCGTACCGACTGACGGATGCATGCCGGTTGAAATAAAAGCCGCGCTGCGCCACCATGAAGACATGAACACCACGCCCGAAAGGCCCGATGATATCGACTGGGACAGCCTTCCTCAGGCTGCCGGTCTCTGCACACTGGATGAAGCCTGCAGTGATGGACTCTCCGTCGACCAGTGCGTCCAGCGACTCAAGCGGTATCACTACACCTTTCATCGCCTCTGGAACATCTTCCTGTCCAAACTCACCGCCGAGCCGGTTTATGAAGTCAAGATGGCTTTCAGTTATCACGCCTATCTGTGCTCTGAGAATGTCAGACTCCTGAGGGAAAGAGTTGCGGAGATGCGGCACCCGCCTCTCGGCCTCGACAAGGTCCCACACCCCCAGCTCAAAACGTTCCTTGACGAGATCCTCGCCTCGGACAGCACGCATAGGACTCTTGTTGCCATCTATGAACTGGCTCTGCCGGCGCTGCGGACCGCCATGGAAAACCATTTCCGGGATGCCCACCCCCTCGCGGATGCTCCCGGCCACCGAATCGCGCGCATGGCCATCATGGACATCGATCAGATGATCGAATGCGGCAGCTCGATGATCAAAGCCTTCCACCAGCGCATCGAAAGGGACGAGGAACTCCAGCCATGGATCGGGGAACTCCAATGCTGGCTCGAATGCGCCGGCGGCCTCGATGGCAGTCAGCCCGAAACCGGCGGGATTCCCCCCAGACGGTTTTCGGCTGCTCCGTTCGTCTACCGGCGTGAACCCCGGCGCGACCACCGTTTCCCGGATCCCTACAACATGGGCGTGCATGCGGAACAGTTCCTCTATGAACCGAAGTTCTCCCCCCGAACCAAAACCCTGATGATGTATTTCAAGAGACTCCGGGAAATTGATGTCCCTGAGATGATGGCTTCCATCCTCGTGGAAACTCAGGACAGGGAATGGGACTTCTACCGCGACATGACCCGTCAGCTCTGGGACGAGGCTCGCCATGCCATCATGGGCGAAGCCGGATTCCACAAACTGAAAATCGACTGGCCATCACTGGTCCGCGTCAATTTCACATGGTCCATGGGACTGAATACCCAGCTCTCCCCGCGTGAACGGCACGCCGTCCTCTGGTACATCGAACAGGGGCTCATGAGCAAAACCGGCAAGCGCTACGAATGGGAAGTCGGCACGGAATCCGGTGACTCCCTGTCAGCACTCTTCCAGGACTACGACTGGGCCGATGAAGTGCTCCACGCCCGCATAGGCCGCGACTGGTATGTCGCGGACTTCGAATCGGTTGAAAAGGCCGCCGAATACGGAAGCCACTGCTGGTCAAAGGTGGTTTCGGACTGGGACCAGTGGGTCCGCGACGGCCTCACCACCCACGAAAACTGGTGGCCGGAACTCTATCGGGAATTCTGCCGCATCCACAATCTCACCCCGGACCCCGACGAACTCGCCTTCAACACCTCCTACCGCGATACCCGCGCCGACCTCCGGCGAATCGCCGCCTCCGGATAAATCATACTTTCGTCCAGGTGCCTGGCACGCAATGTGCTTGGCACCGAACGGGAACGGAATAACGGAACGGAATCAACGCCCTGAGTGACGGAGCCTGATTTGTTTTGTTTCATTTTGGTGCATGGCACATCGCGTGCCTGGCACCAAAATGCCGCACCAAAATGAACCCTTCTACAACCTCTGAGCCATCGGTCGTGGACAGAAACGCCCTGGTCTGGGATCATACGCCCATGATTCCACCATTTGCTTTCAGCAGGCCCATTACGGGGCTCCTGTATCAATCCGTGGCGCTGGGCCTGGCGTTGATAGCGTCTTCCGTCAGGCTGAATGCCTCGGAACAGCCTCCCAATTTCATCGTGATCTTCTGCGATGACCTTGGATATGGAGACACGGGATGCTACGGGTCGGAAAAAAACCGCACGCCGAAAATTGACCGGATGGCTTCGGAAGGGATGCGATTCACCAGTTTCTACAGCAGCAGCCCGGTATGCACACCGTCACGGGCCAGTCTGATGACCGGCTGCTACGCTCAGCGGGTCGGCATGCACATGGACTACACCGGCCACTGGGTGCTCATACCCGGAAGCCGGCGGGGGCTTCATCCATCCGAAATCACCCTCGCTGAAAGCCTTCGCACGGTCGGCTACACCACAGCCTGCATCGGAAAATGGCATCTCGGAGACCAGCCGCCGCACCTGCCAACCCGGCACGGGTTCGATCACTACTTCGGCATCCCCTACTCGAATGACATGGCATGGGAAGGCCGTGGCGACCCGCCACTCCCTCTCATGCGTGATGAGGACGTGGTCGACGCACCGGTCGACCAGGCCACTCTCACCGGGCGATACACGGAAGAGGCCATACGATTCATCACGGAAAATGCGCGACAGCCTTTTTTCCTCTACCTGCCTCACACCTTTCCGCATCTGCCACTGCATGCCTCTGAAGCCTTCAGAGACCGCAGTGCCAACGGACGCTACGGCGACTGTGTCGAGGAAATCGACTGGTCGACAGGAAAGATTCTCGATGCTCTCGACGAATTGCAGCTCTCTGAAAAAACCCTGGTGATTTTCACATCCGACAATGGATCCAATGGCCGGAATGGCGGCTCCAACCATCCACTCGCCGGTGCCAAGGGATCCACCATGGAGGGCGGTATGCGGGTCCCCATGATCGCCCGGTGGACCGGGACCATTGAGCCCGGAACCACCTGCCACCGGATCACCGCCACCATGGATATTTTTCCGACCTTTGCGGCGCTTGCAGAAGCTCCACTGCCGGTCAGGCCCATCGACGGTCACGATATCCGTCCTCTTCTTCTCGAGGACCCTTCGGGACCATCGCCGTGGGATGAATTCCTGTATTTCCGCCGCCGCCAGCTCCAGGCCATTCGCGTCGGCGACTGGAAATATCATCTCCCCATGGAACAGTCCTTCCCCAACTGGACGACTCCGGAAAAAACCGGTCCGGGCCGGGAAGGCAGACTGGTCAACCTCGCCTCCGACCTCAGCGAATCAACCGACCTCTCCAGGGACTACCCAGAGGTGGTCCGAATGATGGAAGCCCTTGCAGATAAGGCAAAAGCCACTCTGGGACACGAGAATCGCGAAGGCTCACAGCAGCGACCCGCCCTCACACTCGAATCCGCTTCATATCAAACCCTCAGGAATTGACCCGGAATCGCCGGTTTTTTGTTTTAAAAACCGACTTTTTGAATTATTTTTCTGAGCATGATCCCCCGGTTTATCCAACGACTGCCTGGCAGGCGCCTCCGACTGATGGCGGTGGTTCGACTCGGCAGGAAGATTCTGGCCGGTTTTGCAATGGGCACGTGCCTGATGCCGGCCACTGGACTTTCCGTGGACAGTCAATCCGGACTGACTCGCACCCAGAATCCCGAAGGACTGGAATTCTTCGAAAAGAAAATCCGTCCTGCACTGCACACACACTGTCTCGAATGCCATGGAGACAAAAAGCAGAAGGGCGGGCTGCGGCTGGATTTCAGTGACGGGTGGAAAATCGGCGGAGATTCCGGCCCGGCGATAATTCCTCATCAGCCGGCCTCCAGCCTTCTCATCGAAGCCATCGCCTACCACAATAAGGAACTGGAAATGCCCCCGGACGGCAGACTGCCTGCCCCGGTCATCGAAGACTTCAGACACTGGGTTTCGATTGGCGCTCCAGATCCACGAGTCGCCGGGCCAGGTATAATCGGGTCGGGAAAGCAGGAAATATCTCTGGAGGAGGCGCGGTCTTTCTGGTCCTTCCAGCCATTGGCAGAAGTTGCGGTTCCGGAGATTGAGCAGCGCGATTGGCCGGCCACGCCGGTGGATGCGTTCATACTCAGGAAGCTGGAACAACACGATCTTGAACCATCCCCCGAGGCGGATCGCCATGCCCTGGTACGCCGGCTTTACTTCGACCTTATCGGACTGCCCCCGACTCCCGAACAGATCAACAATTTCACAGGCAATGACTCCCCCGACGCATGGTCCAGCCTGGTGGAGGAATTACTGGCTTCACGGCACTTTGGTGAACGATGGGGACGGCACTGGCTCGACGTTGTCCGTTTTGCCGAATCCAGCGGCGGCGGCCGCACTCTGCTCTTTCCCGATGCCTGGCGATACAGGGACTATGTCATGGACGCTTTCAACGAGGACATGCCCTACGACCGGTTTCTTATGGAACAGCTGGCAGGAGACCTGATGGAGGCTTCAGACTGGCTGGACCGCCGACGCAAACTCGTCGCCACCGGTTTCCTGCTCCTCGGTCCGACCAATTATGAACTCCAGGACAAGGACATTCTCGAAATGGACATCGTCGATGAGCAGCTCGATACACTGGGCAAAGCCGTGATGGGAATGACTCTCGGCTGCGCCCGCTGCCATGACCACAAGTTCGACCCGATTCCGACCGCCGACTATTACGCCATGGCCGGGATATTCAAAAACACCCACGCCATCATCCATTCAAACGTCTCCACATGGAACAAACGTGAACTGCCTCAGGACCCGCAGACCACCAGGCAAATCGCCCTCCACCGCGCGGCTCTCGCGTCCGCAAAGGACGAACACCGGCAGCTCACCGGGGAACTCAAGGCCATGGGCGACTCCATTGGTATCGGTACGCCGCCCACGCTCCCCGATGGATTTCTGAGCGGAAAGAATTCCATTATCGTCGACAACAGCGGGGCACTTCTGACTGGCCCGTGGGTTTCCTCAACTCATACCCCGGGATTCATCGGCAGTGACTACCTCCATGACAACCGCAACACAAGCGAAACACTCACCGCCTCATTCACACCGGACATCCCAAACAAGGGCCACTACGATATTTATCTGAGCTACACCCCGGGATCAAACCGCGCCACCGCAGTTCCGGTGACCATCACAACCCCGGATGAAACAACAGCCATCGTCATTGACCAGAAAACTCCCGGTAAAGTCCGGGCCACCATTGACCTGATTGCCACCCTCGAACTGCCGGCCGGCATGGAGACCACGGTGACGGTCTCCAATCAGGGCGTGACAGACGGGCATGTGATCGTGGACGCCGTGATTTTTGCCGAACGGAGGGAACCGGGGCCCGGGGAGGCTGCCATGCTGGCCAGACGGATGGAACTGACTGAGCGGATAGCTGCGGTGGAGGAGCGCATCAAACAGCTGGAAAGCGCGAGTCCTGTCATACCCGTGGCCATGGCGGTGGATGAGGAGGAGACCATAGCGGATATCCCTATCGCCATTCGCGGAGTTGTGAGCAACCGCGGCCCGGTGGTGAAGCGCGGTGTGATGAAGGTCACCGCCCACCTTGTGGACCAGCCGGAGGTTCCAGCCGACACCAGTGGCCGGCTTCAGCTGTCACAGTGGCTCACAGACCCGGCCCACCCGCTCACCAGCCGTGTCATGGCCAACCGCATCTGGTACTGGCTTTTCGGCAGAGGCATCGTCCCCTCTGTGGACAACTTCGGCAAAATGGGAAATCTCCCCAGCCACCCTGAACTTCTCGACTATCTTGCGCAGCGATTCATCGACTCCGGATGGTCGGTCAAGGACCTGATCCGTGAAATTGTCAACAGCCGCACCTACCGCATGAGTTCACAACTCCATGATCAGGGACTGTCGGCCGACCCCGACAACAACCTGCTCTGGCATATGCCCCGACGGCGGCTTGACGCCGAATCGATCCGGGACTCCCTCCTCGCCGCCGCCTCCAGCCTCGACCTCACTTATGGCGGGTCACACATAAAACCCGGAACCCGCATTGAATACGGATACGAGTTTGATTCCAGCCGCCGCAGTGTCTACCTGCCTGTTTTCAGAAACACCCTGCCGGAGATCTTTGAGACCTTTGATTTCGCCGATCCCAACATGATGAACGGCAGGCGGAATGTCAGCGCCGTCGCCACCCAGGCACTGATGATGATGAACAGTCCATTTGTCATCGAAAAGTGCAGGGAGGCAGCCCGTGCACTTCTCTCGACGGCCGAGGGTTCAACAGGTACCAGACAGCTGATCCAGCATGCTTTTCTCCAGACTCTCGGAAGGCAGCCAACCGCGGCGGAAATGGAAATCACCACTGGTTTTATCTCCAACCCGGATTCGCCTGAAACCGACCCGGAACAGCGGTGGGCACTCCTGTACCAGTCGCTTTTCCAGTCCATTGACTTCCGCTATCTGAGATAAGCCATCCACACCATTTGAACTGAAACAATCAAAACCCGGAAAAGGAATACGCAGCATGACAAACAATCACCTCGTCAACCGGATGATGACACGCCGACAGATGCTGCAGTCAACGGCCTGCGGCTTCGGCTATCTCGCGGCTGCCGGCATGGCCGCCCGACAGGCTCAGGCTGCCGTCAACCCGATTGCCGCCAGTAAGCCGCTTTTCGCCCCGAAAGCAAAGAGGGTGATCTTCCTGTTCATGCAGGGCGGCCCCAGTCACGTCGACACCTTTGACTACAAGCCCAGTCTCGAGAAGTACGACGGGCAGATGATGAAGTTCGATGATGCCCGGACCCTTGCCAAGACCCGCGAGATCCGCGAGCAGCGTGTCTACAGGAACCTCTGGGATTTCAAAAGATACGGCCAGTGCGGCCAGCATGTCAGTGAACTGTTCCCGCACATTGCCAGACATGTGGATGATCTGTGCTTTCTCAAGGGGATGCACACCGAAGGGGTCGCCCACGGACCTTCGACCCTCTTCCTCCACACAGGATCAATCAACCTCATCCGGCCATCGGTTGGATCATGGGTGCTCTACGGTCTCGGAACGGAAAACGAGAATCTCCCCGGCTTCATCACCATCCAGCCATCGATGGGCAACGGCGGACCGCGCAACTACAGCAATGCATTCCTCCCCGCCGCTTTCCAGGGAACCGCCGTCGGGCGCGCCGGTGTGGGAGCTGAAAAGGCCCGCATCAGAAACCTCACCAATAACGGACTGACACCTGCATCACAGCGCGCACAGTTCGACCTGCTCCGCGCCATCAACAGCGAACAGATCCTCCACGATCCGGGGAATGATGAACTGGAAGCGGTCATCAACTCCTACGAACTCGCATGGAAAATGCAGCATCACGCCCCCGACCTGTTTGATATTTCCGGCGAACCCCAGTACATCAAAGACGCCTACGGGATCGGACAGAAGGGCACTGACGACTACGGCCGACAGTGCCTGATGGCCCGCCGCATGGCTGAGGCCGGCGTGCGCTATATCCAGGTGAATTACGGTGACAACACCAATAACCCGCGGTGGGACCAGCACTCGAATATGCCCCGTCACGCCGAACATGCCTTCAACACCGACAAGCCTGTGGCCGCTCTCATTCAGGACCTCAAACAACGCGGACTGCTGGAAGACACGCTCGTGTGGTGGGGCGGTGAATTCGGACGCACCCCCTATGCGCAGGACAACGGAACCGGCCGTGATCACAACTCCTATGGCTTCACCAGCTTCATGGCCGGTGGCGGACTCAAACCCGGGTTCTCATACGGTGAAACCGACGACTTCGGTCACCACGCCATCCGTGAAAAAGTCCACATGCACGACTGGCACGCCACCCTCCTCCACCTCCTCGGCCTCAATCACGAGGAACTGACTTTCCGCCACGACGGACGCGATTTCCGGCTGACGGATGTCCATGGCCGTATCATCCACGACATCATCGCCTGAAACCGCGCATGCGTGCGAGGCCCGGCGTTTCAAATCAGCGGCCGGGATTTCACTCGGCTGTGCCCGCACTGCCCTCGAGATAGTAAAACCGCCCGTCTTCGGCACCCACCAGCAGGTCCGGGATACCGTTTCCATCCCAGTCCACGATGGTGGGGCTGGTTGTATGACCGGCCAGTGCCTGCTCATGCACAGGGCCCATATCCTTGAAATGGGTCACTCCGTCAGCGCCTGTTCCGGTGTTCTTCATGAAATGGACATTTTCCGAGTTGATGAGCAGGTCGGGGAGGCCGTCGCCATCCCAGTCCGCGAAGCAGAATTTACGCCGGCCACTGCCGCCATTGGAGCGGGTGTTCAGCTGAAGAACATCTTCGGGTGTGCCCTGCTGCCGGTGTTTTGAATCAAAGCGCCCGCCCCGGAAAATCCGCCGACCGGGTTTCAGCCACAGGCCGTCATCACGGCGGAAGCGCTCGAAGAACGCCAGGTATCCCTCGTGGTCAAGCATGACGATGTCCATCAGCCCGTCGCCGTTCCAGTCAATGACCGCAGGAGTTGTTCGCCATTGGGTCACCAGTTCCGTGGGGGCAGGATTCCACCACGTCCAGGCAGGTTTCGGTGCCGCACCGGGCCACATTACCCGCACCGGTATGGCTGCCGTAAGTCTCGGACGGGATCGGGTGCCTTCATTGCGGAACCAGATGACTTTGCCCCAAATTGAATTGACCACCAGATCCTGCCGGGCATCACCGTCCCAGTCAGCGACGGAAAGAGTTGTATATCCCCATTTGGCTTCGGCCGGGCCCTGGATGGATCCATTGGGGCCCGCCTGTATGTGTATGGGACTGCCATCGGCTTCGATCAGCACCGGGGCGGCCCATGATGGCGGGTTCCCGCCGTCCACATTTTCGATGAAGGCGATATTGCCTGAAGTATTGCCGCTGATGATGTCTTCATCACCGTCGTTATCCCAGTCAAAGCTGACGGGAGTCGCCAGGGCCCCGAATTTGAGGTCGCGGGAATGCTGCTCGAAATACTGCGGATGGTGAAATACCGGCATGCCATTCTGCACCCGGCCGGTGTTCACCAGAAGAGCCACCCGGCCATCCTCGTCGCCGCAGACAATATCCACGGTCCCGTTGCGATCCCAGTCGATGGCAGTGGGAGTAATCATCTGCACATGCATGTGAATGGCTGATCCGCTGTTTTCCAGTCGCCGCCCCGCGGCAAACTCCGGCCGCTGCCGCGTTCCCGTATTTTCAAACCAGGTGAATCCATCGAGAAACTCAGCGCATATGAGATCGAGGTCCCCATCGCCATCGAAATCCGCCATGTTGGGCATTGGGTTGCCGTAGACATTCACGTCGCTGCCGCCAGCCTGAATCCGGAAGGCATCGCCGTATTGCGGATTCGCCCTGGAGCCCCTGTTGGGAAGAATATAGACCAGCCCGTGAAGCGGCCCTCTTTTCCAGTTCCCATCGGCGTCGTAGCCATCATCCCAGCCGAAATAGCCCCAGTCGTCCGCACCAACCATCAGGTCCTGCAGTCCATCGCCGTCATAGTCCACGTAACTCCACACATTGAAACGAACATTTCCTTTGGCCTGATGAATGGCCTCGACCGGATGAACCGGTCCGCTGCGATCGCGATCGAATCCCCGACCGGCAAAATCCACGAATTCCCGTGAAGCCATCAACACCCGAGGATTCCCCTCCACGTGTGAAACCTGCAGGTTTTTCATGCCGGGACCAACACGAACGCCCGGTTTGAAAACCGGAAAGCGCACGGGTCCATCCGGATTCTCAAAGTACCAGGTACCGTTATGAGGTTTGTCGGGGCAGGACACCACAAGGTCGTAGTCGCCATCCCCGTCCCAGTCCATCGGCATGGGCCACGCCCACAACCCGACACCGAGGTCGACCACATCGGCTCCCTTTGACCCGTGTTGAAGGATCTCGAATCCCTGCAGCGGCAGGCATGCAAGTGTCAACACGCCTGTCAGAATCACAACCGGATGAAGTGCCACGACACTGTGACCACGCTTTCTATCAACATGCACGTCTTTCATTTTTCAAGGGGACTGTCATCAGCCTGCCGATGATCAGACCGCCTCACAAGCCAAATTCCCCATCGTGACAGGGACACCGCGGGATAGGCAGTGAAGTGAGCGCACAGGCGCCCCACCCCCAGACAACGCGGCATGCGCTGCGGATCGGCCGGAGCCGCCGGGATGAAATCTGAATCAGACCGGGTTGGCTTCGCCGGTTTTCAGGAAACAAGTGCGCCTGGGAGGCATTCGGTGCTGTCGGCAAATGCATCGACCGGGGTTCCGAAAGCCTTCAGCATGGCAACATACAGATTGGCCAGTGGGGTGTTGGTGGGATTGACGAGATGCTGACCGGTGCGAAGCCGTCCACCTGCAGAACCGGCGATGACCAGCGGAAGGTTTCGGGGACTGTGGCTGTTGCCATCGCGGAGTCCGGACCCGAAAAGGATCATGGAGTTGTCGAGAACAGTGCTCTCCCCCTCCTTCATTTCCAGCAGGCGGCCAATGAGGTAGGCATACTGCTCGACATGCCACTGCGCGATCCGCTGATACTGAACGAGGTTCTCTTCCTTTCTTTCGTGGTGGGAGAGGCTGTGATGGCCGCCACTGACTCCATCGAGGAATGAGAAATTGGTATTGCTGACTGCGTTGCCGAACATGAAGGTGCAGATGCGGGTGCTGTCGGTCTGGAAGGCCAGAGCGATCATGTCGAGCATGAGACGAACGTGCTCGGCGTGCTCGCGGGGAATCCCGTCGGGTTTGGTGGCGGGGTCCATATCGACAGCCGGCTGCCATGTTCTGCCTTCGGGAGTTGAGGCCTGTTCAATGCGCTTTTCAAGACTCCGAACCGACTCCAGATAATCGTCGATGCGGACGCGGTCGGCGGCACCGACTTTCCGGCGCAGCTGACGCGCATCACCCAGCACCCGGTCCAACAGCAGTTTTTCGCCATCGCGGTTCCCCTTGTCCGGCTGATTGACGCGGAAAAGCCTTTCAAACACAAGCCTGGGGTTTATTTCCCGGGCCAGTGGCCGGGTGGGCCTGCTCCAGGCGATGTGCGAACCGTAAACACGGGTGTAACCCACGTTGGTATCCACTCCGATACTGACCGGGCTGATAGCAAGTTCCAGCGAGGGAAGCGGCGTCCGACCGGATATTCCGCGGGCCGCCACCTGATCCATGGATATGCCATTGCTGTTCAGGTCAAACCCCAGAGACTTGCTGATGGTCTGGCAGGTCAGGAATCCCGAAGTCTTCACATAGTGACCATCACCGACATTGCTGGCCTGGTTCCAGAGATTGGTTGGAATCAGCAGCCTGTCACGGAATGATTCCAACGGAGAGAGTGTGGAGGAAAGACGGAAGTCGCTGCCTTCGCCCTCCGGAGTCCACTGGTCCTCACGAACACCGTTGGGCATGAAAAGCACCGCCATGCGCTTTGGACTTTCCTGTGGCCCTCCACCGGCGGCCCCGGACTCGGAAGCGGATGTGCGCGACGGGATCATCGCCTCAAGCCATGGCAGCGCCAGTGCCGCACCAGTGCCCTTCAGAAGGGTCCGCCGTGAAAGTGGATTGGTCTTTGTCATGTGGATATTCATTGCTCCGTATTGCCGGTTGCTGTTTCGTGCCCCTCCTGGGTCTGATCCGCAAGTGGTGTCCTCAATTTATAACGGAAGGGCACACTTTTAACAATGCCCAGCAGCATGCGATGAGACCGGTATCCATCCGCCTTGAGGTCCTCGACAATCCGGTCGACGGCACACAGATCCTCATAAGTCAGTCCGCGCGCCAGGGCATACCCCATCATTTTCCGGGTCAGATGGCGGATGATGGATTCTGATCGGTTGAGGAGGAGTTGCTTGAGTTCATCCGGACCATTGAATTCCGTCCCGTCAGGGAGAGTCCCGCGGGTGTCCACCGGGAGGCCATCGGCCTCGTCCCGCCACCGGCCCAGCACATCGTAATTTTCAAGGCTGAAACCCAGCGGGTCGATCCGGTCATGACATGTGGCACAGCCGGGGTTCTCGCGATGGTGTTCAAGACGTTGACGAAGAGTCTTCGGCTGATCGCCATCGCCGGACTCGTCAAGCTCGGGAACATTCGGCGGGGGCGGCGGGGGCGGCTCACCGAGCAGTGTTTCGAGGATCCACTTGCCCCTGAGAACCGGGCTGGTGCGATGGGCATGTGAGGAGACAGCAAGAACCGCAGCCATCCCGAGCAGGCCCCCTCGGCGGGAACTGTCGGCAATCTCCACGCGTTTCGGCTGTTCCCGGAACTCACCTTCCACGCGATAGTGGCGGGCGAGTCTCCGGTTCATGTAGGTGTAATCCGAATCGATGAGATCAGTGAGCGGACGGTTTCCGGTAAGCACCTCGTGAAAGAAAAAGACCGGTTCGTATTTCATTCCGCCTTCCAGTTCGGAATCATAGCGGCCGACGGATGGATCGGGACGGAATTCACGTCCAAGCGCCCGCGTTCCCAGCCACTGCTCCACAAAGTTCTGGGAGAATTGCCGGACCTTCCTTGAATGGTCATCCCCCAGCATGCGCAGCACCTGCTGTTCCAGAACTTCCGCTTCATGCAGGCGGCCCTGCCCCGCCAGGTCCATTAGAGTGTCATCGGGCGGGGCTCCCCACAGGAAGTAGGCGAGACGCGTGGCAAGTTCATAGTCGTCCAGAGGCTCCGGATCCGTTCCGGAAGGTTCGTTCTCGACGATGAAAAGAAAATGCGGGGAAACCAGCACAGCCGCCAGGGTCAGTTCCATGCCTTCAGACCACGACGCACCGGAGGACTTCAGACGGTCATACAAACCGGTATACTCGCCCAGTTCATCCGCAGTCACAGGCCTGCGGAATGCGCGCGGCAGAAAATGCTTGAGAACCCGCCGTGCCGCATCATCCTCACTGAGATCACCACCGGGTTTCGCCACCAGAAAATGTCGGTTTGAACGGGTGTCAGCCATCGCATATTCCACTGCCGACCTCGCCGCTTCCAGATACTTCTCCGCATGAATCGGCGAAATAAACAGGGTCTCAGCCGCATTATCAAATCCTTCGCCACCGGCACCGTCCGCGGGCAGAGCCTCGCCGGCATCAAAATGAATATCGAGAAGATGGCGTACCGAGGCAGAGTATTCACTCCGGTTCAAACGCCGCACCATCGGCGGCCCGGGACTGATACCGTCGGAACAGGCCGCCTCCCGCAGTGTCCCCACAATCCATTTCTCAAAGTCCCGTCTTTCGTCCACGGAAGGCAGCGGAACATCCTCATCGTCCGGCGGCATCTCTCCGTCACGAACGCGCTGGAGATGCCCTTCCCAGTCCAGTGCATCGGCCACCAGTCTGTCCACCGAATCATATATGCTCAGATCGAGTCCGCCCTTCGGTCTTGGCGGGTCATGGCAGTCCACACAATAGAACCTGAGAAATTCCAGACCGTGCTTCTCCGCCGCCGGCACTGCGCCGCCGGCGTGCACATCCGGCGTACCTGTCACCGCGAGCATCAGGAGCATCAGGATAGCGAAGCTCACCCGAAGGCAGTTTGTCTGAATAACAGGATTCATCAGCAATCAAGCTTATGGATGCATGGAAATCGGTCAAGTTACCCGCGCCCTGAAATGGAGGATTCCCGCCGGTGGATCACGATCACGAGCCACGAACCAGTCCCCGGCCGCAGAACAGTGAATCTCACGCGGGGATTATCCAAAACTGCTCACCCTCAGAAAAACAAAATCCACGGCATCAGCGCCGATGCCGTATCAATTTGTTCATTGAGCGATGTCTTCCAGCCGGTATATTGCTCATGAAAACCCCTCTCTGAAAAATGCGATCCGGCCTGAATTCACTTCTGACGGCGGTCCTCTGCGGCACCGGTTTCCTCTCCCTCCTGCTCTTTTCATTTTCCGCCCAGTCCATCGGGACTGTGAACGATCAGTGGGAATACACAGTCCGGCGGCCGGAGGCCGGCTGGCACAGGCCGGATTTCAATCCTGAAGGATGGAAGACCGGCAATGGCGGCTTCGGAACGCGCGATACGCCCGGAGCCCGGGTCGGAACGGTCTGGGCCACCGGCAATATCTGGTTGAGAAAAACCTATGAACTCGAATCCATCCCTGAGAATCCGGGACTCCTGGTTCATCACGATGAAGATGCGGAGATTTATCTCAACGGAACCCGCGTTCTCGCACTCGCCGGGTATCGGAGTAACTACAAGGTGTTTCCCATAGCCCCCGAAAACCGCCGGGCGCTGCAGACTGGCCGGAACGTGCTCGCAGTCCATTGTCGCCAGTCCACCGGTGGGCAGTTCATAGATGTGCACCTGATCGACACCGCAAATGTCCCGGATCTGCCTCAGCCACCACGAAATTCAAGGCCATTCATCTCGGACCTGATCACGGAATGGGGATCGGCAGTCACTGCTGAAAATGCATGGACGGAATACCCGCGTCCGCAGCTCCGCCGCAACCAGTGGCGCAACCTCAATGGATTGTGGGATTATGCGATCACAAAGGATGACCGGGAAACACCTCCTGAAAGCTGGGAGGGACAGATCCTCGTCCCCTACAGTCTTGAATCCCGGCTCGGGGGAGTTCAGAAGCTGCTCGATGCAGGTGAAGCCCTGTGGTACCGGCGTGGTTTCGTCCACCAGCCCGCTGCCGACGAGCCCGGCCGGCTCATCCTCAATTTTGAGGCCGTCGATTACCACTGCGATGTCATAATCAATGGCAGAGCCGTCGGCTCTCACAAAGGCGGCAATACGCCATTCTTTTTTGATATCACGAATGCCGTGCAGAACGGGCAGAATGAAATTCTGCTCAGGGTCATTGACGAAACAGAGGCTTTTCAACTCCGCGGGAAACAGACCCTCAACCCCCGGGGCATCTGGTATACCCAGGTTTCCGGAATCTGGCAGACGGTGTGGATGGAATCAGTCCCGACCACATGGATCAGTGATCTCAGCATTCATACCAGTGCAGCTGATGCCCGGATTTCTGTTGTGGCGGAAGTTGAGCACGTTCCCGGAACCGCGCGGGTCCGGGTATCCGTCATAGATGGCAATTCGATGATCGCCTCAGCAGAAGGCTTCCCGGCCACTGCAGCAGTGCCTGTCACCATCCCCACGGAACATCTGAAACCATGGTCTCCCGATTCGCCTCACCTCTATCAGCTTAAAGTGGACGTGATCGATGCCAATGGAGCAGTTCTTGACTCGGTCGAATCGTATGCCGGAATCCGCGATGTCGGAAAAGTCCGGGATGACAGGGGTCACTGGCGCTTCACTCTGAATGGAGAATCGGTCTTTCACTGGGGACCGCTTGACCAGGGCTGGTGGCCCGACGGACTCCTCACACCGCCTTCCGATGAAGCCATGGAATTCGAAATACAGTGGCTCAAAAAAGCCGGCTTCAATATGATCCGCAAACACATCAAAGTGGAGCCACGGCGCTATTACTGGCACTGCGACCGCATCGGGATGATGGTCTGGCAGGACCACGTGAGCGGCGGCCCGAATCCGCAGTGGACCCGCCTTCAACCCGATCCCGAGGACGCCAACTGGCCCGATGATCAACACTGGCAGTTCATGCTCGAACTCGAAAGGATGATCGACAGCCTCGAAAACCATCCATCAATCGTCTCATGGGTGCCATTCAATGAAGCATGGGGACAGCATCGAACCACCGAAGTCGGGAAATGGATAGTCCGCCGCGATCCCTCGCGCCTCATCAACATCGCCAGCGGCGGAAACTTCTGGCCGGTCGGCGATATCGTCGATGCCCACAGTTACCCGCATCCCGAATTCCCCTTCCACCAGGATCGGAATGGCCGCTTCGAAAACTTCATCATGGTCATGGGCGAATTCGGCGGCCACGGTTTCCCCATCCGGGAACACCTCTGGGACCCCGAACGAAGAAACTGGGGCTACGGAGACATCCCGGATAACCTCGGGGAATACCAGCAGCGATACCTCATCTCCCTCGATAAACTCAACGCCCTCCGCCACCTGGGTATCGCAGGAGGAGTCTATACCCAGACCACCGACGTCGAAGGCGAAATCAATGGTCTCATGACCTATGACAGAAAAGTCATTAAAATCCCCGCAGAAACACTCGCCGAACTCCATAAACGACTCTTCACGCCATAAGGGGCATCCCGGCTCAGCAAATCACGGGCGCACAGTCCGATCGGGATGGAGTTCAGGCCCTGCACCAGAACCAGGACCTGAAAAAAAATGTCAGCCCGACGCAATGCAGGCCTGACACATATGGATGAAAAATATTATATAACACTGAGACTGCATTCACTCCGTTGAGTGAATGCAGTGCTGTAGCGGGTCAATCCTGACCATCGGGTGTATTTTCAGCAAAACTGCCAGCAATACCCTGCATAAGATCCATGAGCCCCATTGGCCTGCCCTCTTTGATTTCTGTCAGAAAAATACGGAACGGCTTGACTGGAAGCTGACCGGCCCCTTCCTTGTTCGCCAGTGATTCAGCATCCCTGAGAGCCTTCTCAGCAGCCTTGATGGCCTCGGGCTTTTTATCCAGTTTATACAATATGAGGGCCAGCGCGGCCGGATCCAGAGGCGAAAGCGGCGCATCCGGGCCTGTCTCCTTCCCAAGAATACGGGCAAGGCCTCCCAGAAAACCGGAAGGCAGTTTCCTGCCGGTCACTTCGCTGTTCATGAAAAGCATGGAAGCCACAGAGTTTCGGACGCCGATATCATTAATTCCTTCAATATGTCCGATAGCCGAATCCCAGTCATTTCTCTCCATGCTCAGCATGCATTTATACATCCCAAGGCCAAGGGCGTTTTTATCCAGTTTTTCAATTTTTCCGATAATTTCTTCGGCATCCTGAAAATCGGATTTTGCCATGGCTTCATGGAACTTTCCTTCCAGCGCGGTTATTTCATGCTTGCTGTTTTGTGCCAGAAGAATTTCATCGACAACCGTCTTCTCCCGCTCTCCTCCAGCCAATAATGATTCAATCATCTCTTCAGAAATTAAAGCCGGGTGGATTTCAAAAAGTAGCCTGCCGTCTTTGACAACAAATGCATGAGGAATTCCCAATACCCCGGCCGGCTCCATCCAGCTTTTCTCAAAGGGCCCGCCATTCCCCACATAGGCAACAGGATATGACATTCCGTCCTTCTTCTTTTCAACAAAATTCCGGACTTTCTCCACGCCGTCTTCCATGACATTCATGCCGATGACATTAAGGCCACGGGAATGGTATTTGTCATACAGCGCATCGACGTGCGGTATGGCCGCAATGCATGGGCCACACCATGTCGCCCAGCATTCCAGAATGTATATATTTCCCTGTTTCCAGCTTCCTGGCGCCTCTCCCTGGACAAATGTGGCCTGACGGATTGCTTCAGGCGTGACTTCATTTCCAGGTTCAAGTGCCGGGACGGCAAGTGTCCATGATTGAACCACCAGAGTGGCCAACAGCGTCATATTCTCAGCTTTCGGTAATCTTTTCATTTTCATCTTAGTTCAAATGAGTCTCTGCTCGCGATTCACGACACAGAGCGAATATCAGAGTTACAGAAATATTTTAATATTTATCACCCCTTCAGCTTGGTCCAATATTGGCCCCTAATATAGGTTTTCCGTCCCAAACCCGGCTGATCGAAAGGGCCGATTCAGAAAATCCTGTCATCTCACAATTGAACCGTCGTCTGCCGTTCAGGGTTTATGAGATATGCCCCCGCGCGGCCACCGGATATTCTCTGTGTCGCGGAAAAGCGGAGTGGAGAAATACCGTTCAGCCCTGTCACAAAGGATTGTAACTACGACAGCATCCCCTCCCAGATCCCTGGCCGTCAAAAGCGCGCCCAACACATTGGCACCGGAACTCGTCCCCACAAGCAGACCGGATTCACGGTGCAATCGCTGAGTCATGCGAAATGCTTCCTCCGCGGAAATCCGTATGGTGGCGTCCACCTGGGCTTTCTCGAGCAGTTTCGGACGGAATCCACAACCGGCAATACCCTCAATATTAAAACAGCATTCGTTGAGCTCCGGGGATTGAGATGGCCCCATAGGCTCAATGGCGATAATTCGCGCATCGGCATGGCGTGCCTTGATGGCA
>JAUIAG010000424.1 GCA_030425355.1 Verrucomicrobiia bacterium | reverse complement strand
GCAAAAGCCTCAGCGGGGGAACGACCGACGATAGCCACATGCCCAGAACCAAAGCAACATGGAGGGCGGCCATGGTGGCACCGCTCTCATGCCCGTATTGCCCGCGAATTCCCCACCCCGCGCCACCTGCCAGCGCACTGACAAGAACCAGTATCCATGGGTTCCCCCACCGGTTCGGTAATTCGTCTGAATTCCATGGTTCCGACACGCTGGATTTGGACATGGGGTGATGATACCATAACCACTGATCCAGTCATCCTATGCATGAGAATTTTCGTGACAGCATACTTGAACCCGGTGATTCGGTTGTTATCCGGACGCTTTACCGACCTGTCAGGGAACTGGAGTTTCTCATTACCGCAGCTGACGATGACCCTGAGAGAGGTCTCATTTCATGGCTGTCTCCACTTGGCAATGCTGTACTGGGAAAAAAGGTCGGGGATAAAGTCGAATACACAATTGGGCCGAGGACTCTGAAAGTGGAAATCCTTGCCATCCGTAAAAAATATCACGACCAGGGATAAAGAGGCATGCGGTGGCCGGGGATAAACAACCAATGCAGATTTCGCATACCCTTCATCATTCAACGTTTCCAATCAAGCGGCAGAATTGAAAAAGCCCCGCGATTTGCGGGGCTCGGTACTATTGCCTGGTAGGAGGGTGAAGCAGAATCGGCAGCTTACTCGGCCTGCTGGATAACCTGGAAGAACCCGGCTTTTTCAACTGTGGACACCGGCACAGTCTGAAAGGACTGATCTCCGGGAATCGGCTCACCGGATGTGCTCCACTCACCTGAATTGACTTCAGGGCGGGTCCGGATAACTGAGTGGAAACCAGTGTCAGCCCGGAATGAGATGTGCATGAGCCCTTCAATGACAGAAGCGAGGATCCTGACTCCGGGATGGATCGTGTTGGGCCGGAACATTTCATTCTGAATGAATTGATCATCGATGACCGATGTGTCGGCGAGGGAGAAGTCAGTTTCATTGAATGATCCGAGCAGGTATTCGGCGAGGGCATCCTGTTCGGTGCCTGGAGGAGCAAAGTCACTGGTGCCGGGGTCGGTGATGACGTCCATCAGATCGACTCTGTTGACGCGTGCAGGTGAGGTTGCCTCAATGATGTCGAAAGGATACCCGTCCCCGCCATCAGCGAGAAAATTAAGGGTGACCATGCGGAACTCCCGGGACGGCTCGCCCTGAAAAACTCCGTTACTGAGGATGGTATCCACCGTTTCACCGGCGTCGTTGATGACCACAAGCGAGGAAAGCCTGCGTCCTGCCGGGAAGTCGGGATCAAACGCAAAGCGAATGCCGGCGACCTGAGGAAACCGTCCCGGAGTATTTCCGGGGCTGCTGTCGGCGACTCCGTGCTCAATAAGTGAGAGAAGCTCCTCAGCGGTCACAGTCATAAGAGTCAGTCCGTTGTTGAATCTCAATGAATTTTCAATATCCAGCTGGGATATTTCTCCGGCCTGCTTGCCTGAGAGGTCGTTTGACAGAGTGGCCCCCGGCTCTCCTGTAAATCCGTCAATCGAGCCGATTTCAGAGCGGATACCGCCCCCGTTCTTGTGGGAAATGACAACCTCGGGATCCACTTCACGGGCATAGGCGAGATTCGCACGCGCCGTGAGAATGCCCATATTGGTTTCCTCTGTTCGGACCGCATTCCGGCGACCCTCGAGAAAGACGCTGCTGCGGCCGACAATATTGGCATCCTTGCCGATGACAATCTCCCGGACAGATGTGGCTATGACCTGTGCCAGGCCTCCAATGGAACCCTCGACAAAGGCCTGATCAGTCTGCTCACCCCAAACACTGGCGAGGCCCTCTTCAGTTGTGGCCACAGGACCATTGGTCAATGGATCCAGTGCACCGGGAACCAGAACTCCGTCACCATCGAACTCCACCACAAGTCGGCCGACATACTTGTATTCGCCGTCGGTGCTGACAACAAGAGCGGGATCACCATCGGCATTTGTTGTGAGAAATGGATAGGTTTCATCCGCTGTGTCGCCGGAATGGAGAATATCGGTTTCATCGGCCTGAATTGTATCTGAACCACCGGCGATGATGACATCCACTCCACTGAGTTTGCCAATCAGTTCCTTCTCGAGACTTATCTGCTGCAGGTGAGTGACGAGTATGACCTTGTTGATTCCTTCCGCAGTCAGGCGGTTTATAACCGGCTGAAGAATGGAGGCCAGTGAATCCATGTTATTGGTCCCGGCTCCGGGATTTTTAACAACCGTGTCGCCTGGCGAGGATATGGCCCTGACCTGGGGTGTTGTCGCACCAATGATGCCGATGCGCTCACCGGATCTCTGAATGGTGGTGAAGGGTGCAATTTTGGGAGCGGCACCGGCTGCCACCGGATCGGCAGGCAGTGAACGGAATTCATTGCTGTCCAGAAGTTCATCAGTAAACAGCGGTGAAAGGCTCCCGTCGCCGGAAAAGTCGAGGTTGGCGCTGAGGTATGGAAACTGTGCGCCAAGCCACCGTGCGTCGGCCGGCGAAGTGCCCCGGATATCAGCACCGATTATTTCCCGCAGGATTGATGTCCCGGAGTCAAATTCGTGATTGCCGAAGACTGATGCATCGAAGCCGATTATATTCATGACCGTGATATCTGCCCGGCCGGCTGCCTCCCTGAGATCGGATAGTGCCTCGCCGGTATCAAAAAGCTGGTTGTAGACCGACTGAAACCGGGAACGCATGGAGCGATCCCCAGCAGCGGAAAAGAACGGCCCGGGAATAAAGTTGTCTCCTGCCGAGAGCACGATTGTGTTGGCGAAGTCATGCTTCAGACGATCGACAATCGCGGCAAAGTTCGGAATCAGATCAATTGCCCTGACACCGCCTTCGAGATCAGAAGCATGCAGAATCTGAAGCCTGTACGTATCTCCGGAATCCCCCTCACCTGCAGGTGTTTCGATCCTGACCCTTGAAACACGGGTCAATCCCGATTGGTCATTATAAACGACCAGAAAGCCTCCACTGGCAGGATCGTATTTGATATTGTGGAAATTGGCACCGCTGTCGATGATGGCAGCTGAGTGGATGAACCCGTGAAAGCCATGGAATTTTTCTGAGCGGCCGGGCAGGACCTCTCCGTTCCGGTCGAGCAGAGTCAGGGCC
>JAUIAG010000054.1 GCA_030425355.1 Verrucomicrobiia bacterium | reverse complement strand
TTGCCAGCGACACGATAGATGCGGTTCCCACGCCCTTCGGTGCAGTGCAGGAAAGCAGCGTCACTCTGTGGCCGCAGACTGCGCAGTGTAACGGGATGTTTGTCGCGCAGTGGACCCGTCAGGCTGTTTCATGAAGTGATGCCGACCACCCGTCATGTCGGTCGGTTGAGGAAATTTGACTTGCGCCGATTGTTTTATCAACGTTAGGAAGGAACAAGGTATGCAACTCCTGAGAACAGCCTGGCTGATTTTAGCCGTGCTTCTTCCCCTGCCTCTGGCATCGGGATCGTCTCTGGTTTTGTGCACAACGCCGGACGGGTATGCCGCGATCGAACTCGGGTTCTTCGGCAGCTGCCATGGACACGAACACTCCCATGAGCATTCCGATTCCGGCCATGACCACGCGGACCACGATTCCACAGCCGGTCACGGCGATGAATCCGACTGCTGTGGGGGTTGTCAGGACTTCGAACTTGCCATTGATGGCAATATCCGCAGCTCATCCGACCTGTCTGTAAAACTTCCGCCAGCCCCCTGCCCCGCAGCCGATTCGGCCATCTGTGTCATCTTCTTTTCCTCACCCAGGCCATGGATAACCATCGCTGATTGTCATGGCAGTGCCGACCACTCGCCGTCCCTGGCGTGCATCCAGACGGTGCGACTCCTCATTTGATCTATCCGGATTGCCACAAACCTCCGTCTGCCGGCCGTCACATGATCAAGCGCGACGTCCGGCAGAGTTGATCTTCTCAATTCATTTCAAATCCGGATTACATGACCAGACCAGCACTTTGGGTGCTTTCGGGTTCTCTCTTCCTGTCAGCGGGAGCCCGGGGAACTGAACCAGTTCCATCCACACTTATTCAACAAGCCATAGAACCGACGACCCCTGAACGCCCCCCACGGGTGCTGGACTTCGATCCATCGGCAATAGTCGGGATCATACGAACTCACAGTCCGGAGCTGAAGGCGGCACGATGGCGAATTGATGAGGCCCGCGGGAGGCTGCGTCAGTCAGGGCTGCGCACCAACCCCTCACTGATCGCGGGCTACCAGCACGACGCCGGCTTTAATGAACTCGGAGGAACTATCGGTTTCATGCAGGCCTTCCCTGTCACCGCAAGGCTCCGTCTGGAGAGGGAGGTTTCAGAGGCTGAAGTCGAAGTGGCTGAGGCGGAGGTGGCTGATTTTGAGAGGCGGCTGGCAGGCAGGGCCATGCTGCTTATGGTTCGTTACCTGTCCCTGGTTGAGCAGAAAGACCTCAGGTCCCGGCAGATTCAGCTGGCCTCCGAACTCGGGGCGTTTACCGAAAGTGTGGCGCAGAAGGGAGAAGGATCACCACTGGATGCGGCCCAGGCACGGATAGAAGCCGGACAGCTGGAAATACAGTTACACCGGATTGAAGCTCAGGCGGATCAGCTGCTCGGCGAACTGTGCACCATGGTTGGGCTGTCCCGCGACAGAAAAATCTCCATCACCGGGAAGCTCGAGCCACCGGCCGGCATCATCGGAAACAATGAATTCGACCTGAGACTCCGCCCGGATTACCGGGCCGCCGCACGGGCAGTCACGGCTGCGGGCACCGCGGTCAGACTCGAGGAAGCCCGACGATGGAATGACATTACAGCCAGCTTTCTCGGCGGGGTTTCACGACGCGAAGATGCCCCGCTGGGACTGGTCCCGGAACAGAGAATCAGTGTTCAGGTCTCCATTCCCCTGCCCCTCTGGAACAGAAATGAGGGAGCTGTCGAGGAACGTCAGGCAACCCGCAGCCGGCTGGAATCATCCCTCGCCGCCCTTGAAATCAGCATCCGCAACGAAGCCCTCACAGCACTGCAGATGATGCAGGACGAGGCCGGACTGCTGGATGAAATAACGCGGGAGGTCCTGCCGATGTCACGGAAGCAGGTGGACGACACAATGCAGGCCTACACCAATGGCCTCACCGACCTCCTCAGTGTTCTCCGGGCCCGGGACCAGTATCTGCGGCTGCAGGAGGACCATCTCGACTGCCTCCGCGACTACCACCTCGCCCGCATCCGGTTCCTCACCGCTTCCGGACGCCTCCAGTAAAAGTTTTTGTGACCCCATCCATGAATGCCCGAATCCATACTCTGATCATTCTGCTCGTTTCCATATCTGCCGTGTGCAACGGCCAGGACAGTTCACCTGAATCAAACATGGTGATCCTCGATGAAACCGGTGTCCGGAATCTCCGCATCGAAACGGTGATGGTCCGGAGACAGACCTTTGAAAAGACCGTTTTTGCCATCGGCCGCGTGGAGGAAATCCCGGCCAGGAAGTATTCGATTTCATCCCGCATCCCCGGCCGCGCCATCGAGATCAACGCCTTTGTCGGTGACACGGTCAAAAAAGGTCAGGTGCTGGTGCGCGTTGAAAGCCGTCAGCCGGGAGACCCGCCGCCCATGATTTCACTGACCGCCCTGCAGGACGGACTGGTGGTGGCGTCACACGTCCTCACCGGTCAGCCGGTTGAGCCGGCCCAGGACCTCCTCGATATTTCAGACCGGTCCGAGGTCTGGGTGGTGGCACGGATTCCCGAACAGCTGGCGGCCGGGATCACAAAAGGCACCCGTGCGAGGATCTCCTTCCCCGCGATCTCAGGAGCACCCGTGGAAGCCGAACTTCTGCGTTTTGGCGTCGAAGCGGATATCCAGTCGGGTACCGTGGACGGAATATTCCAGATTCCCAACCCGGATGGACTGCTTCAGCCTGGCATGCGGGCTGAATTCTCCATTGTCGTCGACAGTCGTCCGAATGTGCTCGCCGTGCCGGAGAGCGCTGTGCAGGGGGACCCCGTCAGCAGGGTGGTTTACGTGAAAGATTTCGAGCTGCCCAATGCTTTTATCAAATCACCGGTGGTCCTTGGCGAGCGCGGCCATGGATGGGTTGAGGTCCATTCCGGAGTCTTCCCCGGAGATGAAGTAGTCACCCGGGGGTCATATTCACTTGGATTCGCCGGAGGCAGCAGCATGTCTCTCAAAGAAGCTCTGGATGCCGCTCACGGCCATGAACACAACGAAGACGGCTCGGAAATCAAACCGGAACAGGAGAATCAATCCACAGCGGCATCACAGGGCCGCGGAGCCGGTCCGTCGGTGTCAGTCACCACTCTGCGGTTTTTCCAGGTCCTTTCGGCGATACTGACTGTGGTAACACTGGTTCTCCTGCAGGCATTGCGCAATGTCCGTGCAGGGCATACCGGAACCGTGAAAAAAACATGAACTATCCCACTGGCCCCAATATTGAATGACCATGCTGGACCGATTGATAAGATTATCGCTTGAACAGCGCAGCCTTGTGATCGCGGGATCCATTGCCCTGATGATTCTGGGTGTATGGAAGGCGATGAATCTTCCTGTGGATGTGCTGCCCGACCTGACCAAGCCGACCGTGACACTGCTGACGGAATCCCCCGGGTATGCCCCCGAGGAAGTTGAGAAGCTGGTCACCATCCCGCTTGAAAACGCCCTGATGGGCGTCACCGGCGTCAGCCGGCTCAGGAGCGTCAATGACATCGGACTGTCACTTATTTTTGTGGAATTCGACTGGGGCACCGACATCTACAAGGCAAGGCAGTTCGTTCAGGAGCGACTCACCGGCATGAATCAGGAACTTCCGGCAGGCACCGTGCCGTACATGACTCCTGTCACTTCCCTGATGGGCGATATCATGATGATCGGACTGCGCGATCCCAGCGGGAGGACTGCACCGCCCGACCTTCGGGTGGTGGCGGACTGGACCATAGCCCGCCGGCTGCAGTCCATTCCAGGCATTGCCGAGGTGCTTGCGATGGGCGGAGGGGTGAAACAGGTCCAGATCCAACCCGACCCGGAGCGGATGCTGTTGCAGCAGGTGACCTTCGATCAGTTGCGCACGGCTGCTTCTGAATCCGTGGGCAACACCACAGGGGGATTTCTGACTGACCGGGCCGAGGAAATCATGGTCCGCAATCTTGCCATGACCACTGATCTCGAAGCCATAGCGGATACCGTGGTTACCTATCGGAATGACAGACCGATTCTGATACGGGATGTGGCCTCTGTCACATGGGATATTGAACCGATGCGGGGGGACGCCGGAGTGGGAGTCGCCGGCCGGAATCCGGGACCCGAAGGCCGCATCGGTCACAGGGGGATTGTTCTGAATGTCAGGAAATCACCCGGATTTGACACCATTGACCTCACCCGCAAGGTCGAACAGGCCATGGAGGAGCTGGAGACCGCCCTGCCCGAAGGGGCTGAAATGGTCGTGCTTTACCGCCAGTCCGATTTCATCAACCTCGCCATCGGCAACCTCGAGGAGGCACTTCGGGATGGAGCCATCATGGTGGCCATCATCCTGTTCCTCTTTCTTTTCAATATTCGTGTCACGGCCATCACTCTGACCGCTATTCCACTGTCTCTCGGCATCACCGTGCTGGTGTTTGACCTGATGGATCTGTCGGTGAACTCGATGACGCTTGGAGGCCTTGCGGTGGCCGTCGGCATGGTAGTGGATGATGCCATCGTTGATGTGGAGAACGTCTTCAGGCGGCTCAGAGAAAGCAGCCGGCAGACCGCGGATACTGCAACCAGACTGGACATTATTGCCAGGGCATCCGCCGAAGTCCGGTCATCCATTCTCTACGCAACACTGCTGATCATTCTGGTGTTTCTCCCGCTGATGGCTTTGAGCGGGGTCGAAGGGAGATTATTCACACCCATTGCCGTGGCCACCATTGTGAGCATGGCAGCGTCATTTTTCGTATCGCTGACTGTGATCCCGGTCCTGAGTTTCTATCTGATCCGCCCGGGGAAGCGTCCAGGGCAGAACCATGGAGATTTCATACTGGTGAGATGGCTGAAGGCCGGTTTTCGAATGACATGGCTGCGGCTCGCTCTGTCCCAGCCCCTGCTGATTATCGGACTGACTCTTGGGCTGTTGTGGATCAGCTGGGAGGCATGGACCGGGATGGGACGGAATTTTCTCCCGGCCTTTCGCGAACCCACTGCTGTGATTGCCACAACGGCCAGTCCGGGTACATCGCTGAAGACCACCACCGAACTGGCGGACACCGCCATGGAACTGCTGCTCCGTATACCGGGAGTCCGCACTGTCGGATACCGGGCAGGCCGTGCGGAACGCGGGGACCACGTGGTGCCTGTCTCCACCGTGGAGTTTGATGTGGAGTTTGACGAATCGGCTGGACGTGACCGGACCGGAATCATTGAGGACATACGCAGGACCATGAAAGGGATCCCCGGAACCTTCAGCGCAATGAGCGGGCCATTGGCAGACCGCGTCGGCCACATGCTCAGCGGAGTCTCAGCCAAGGTCGCCATCAAGGTCTTCGGTCCGGACCTCGAAGAACTGCGCCGCATCGGAACACAAATCGCCACGATTGCACGGTCCATCCCCGGACTGGAGGAGACCCGGCTGGAGCAGCAGGCATCGGTGCCACAGCTGCGAATCGAACCGGACCGGCAGCGTGCATCCGCCTACGCCGTCACTCCCGGTTCGCTCACTCACGAAATGGCCGACCTCATGGGCGGGAGAAAAGTCAACGAAATCTATGATGGAGTGAAGGTCTTCGATGTGGTCGTCAGACTCTCGCCGGAATGGCGTGAAAATCCTGAAAGGCTTAAGCAGGTCTACATGGACACCAGCAACAGCCAGTTGATCCCGCTGGATTATGTCGCAGACATCCGTCAGGCCACGGGACCCAATAATATCCTGCGGGAAAACACACGACGGCGCTTTGTGGTCTCTGTCAATCCGACTGTTTCCGATCTGGTTTCCGCGGTGGATGAACTGAAGTCGCGTGTTGCCGGTGAACTGGAGCTGCCACAGGGATATACCATCTCCTACGAAGGGGAATACCTTGCCCAGCAGGAGGCGAGCCGCACCATCGGCATCATGTCCGCAGTGATCCTCCTCGTGGTGATTTTTCTTCTTTATTCCTATTTCCGGAATTTCACATTTGTCGCTCTCGTCCTGACCATCATACCGGTTTCACTTATTGGGGCCGTGCTGATGACAAAATATACACTGGACAATATCAGCATTGCGACTCTGGTCGGCTTTATCGCGGTGGCCGGCATCGCTGCCAGAAACAACATCATGATGATCTCCCACTACCTTCATCTCATGCGCCATGAAGGAGAAGGCTTCACACGGGAGATGGTGGAGCGCGGCACTCTCGAACGACTGGTTCCTGTTCTTATGACAGCGTTGACCGCGGGAATCGCCATGATTCCGCTGCTTCTGGCTGCCGATGAACCCGGCAAGGAAATTCTCAACCCCGTGGCAGTTGTCATCACCGGAGGGCTGATAAGCTCGACCATCCTCGGTCTCGGAGTGACACCGGCCATATTCTTCGGCTTCTGCAAAAAAGCAGCCGAAAAATCCATCCAGGAAGAGGCAGCCGCCACCGGATAAATGCCCTGTACATATCAATACTACTTTTTCATTGAAGAAAGGAATCGAAATAAAATGAGAACAAATGCAAATAAACCATGGAGTATCAGGAACTGTAAAATTCCGAGTTCGGCATCAATACTCGCCATGCTGATGATCACGGGCCTTCTGGCAACCGGATGCCAGGAAAGGAATGGAGATCCGGAGCACATCCATGAAGACGGTCACTCCCATTCACATTCGGACAGCAGCCATTCCCATGACCACGACCATGGGGACGGTGACCACCAGCCGACCGGCACTCCCGGACCGGATGGTGGCAGACTGATAGAACTTAATGGCTGGAAGGCTGAATTTCTGTTACTGGAGGACAGACGGATCCGTATCACCTTTCTGGATGAAGACCTGAAGCCTGTTGCCGGGCCGGAGGAGGCATCCATCAGCGTCGTTGGAGGGGAGAGGTCAGCTCCCTTCGAACTGGAGTTTGCAGCAGGAGGAAATGCATTCGTCTCCACAAGTGCCGTGCCGGAGGGCAGCAATCACCCGGTGGTTATTCAGTTTGAAAGCAAAGCTGTGAATGAACCTGTGATAAAGAAATTCAATCTGAACCTCAGTCTATGTCCGGACTGTGAATATCCTGAATACGCCTGTATCTGCGGCCATTCTGATGGGCATGACCATCCCGGGCATTAAAGTTAAAGTCTGCGGATATCAACTCCGTATCCGCATGCGTTAAGAAAATTCAGTCTGACCCTGCAGGCGAACCGCTGGCTTCGCCTGCAGGCAGTCTTCTGTTTTTACCCGGAAGTGCTGTTTCCAGAGCCGGGATGAGCAGGAAAATAGAGATCAGTGCGCCAATGAAAGCCATGGCACCGAGCACCCCGAAGTGTCGGACCGGCGGAAAGGATGACAGGGACAGAGACAGGAAGATGGCCACCAGCATGATGGAGGTGAAGAAGATCGGCCTGCCCTTGACGTGAAAGGCCTCCACAAGGGCATCGCGGTTATTCATTGCCCTGTTTTTCTTCAGTTCGCGGAAGTAGGTGAGGAAATGCACCGAGTCATCGACCGCGATGCCGAAGGCAATGGCACCGACCATTATGGTAATGGAGTTAAGCGGCACGGAAAACCATCCCGTCAGCGAAATGACCATGGCCACTGGAAGCAGGTTGGCCGTCATTGAGATCATCCCTGTGCGCATGGAGCGCCAGAGGATCACCAGCAGAATCAGGACAATCCCAAGAGTGGTCGCGGCGGTGCTGGTCTGACTGTGGAGAATCCTGCGGTCTGCCTCCAGCAGGGACTTGATGGTGGCACGCGCTGAAACCTCAGTGCCTTCAGGTGCCTTGGCACGGGTCAGTTCAATCAGCCGGTCGACCAGATTGAGGTATTCACCGGAAGGCATGTTCCGGGTTCGGATGACCAGGTTGGCGGTCTGCAAATCCTCATCGCAGAGCGTTTTCAGAAACGGGTAGTCCTGTGCCTTGAGGGCACCGACGAACATGGTGACCAGGAATGAACTGTCCGGAATCTTCAGTGAGCCGGGTTTTTCCCGCTCCCACACCTGATTCATCATCGCCATCACCTGAGCAAAGGAATACACCCCCGTCACACCGTCAATTGCAGTGGACGACTGTTCCACATCCCTGAGGAAATTCAGGAACTCGACCGAGGCAATTCCGTATTCCTCGCCTGAATCGATATACAGCTGGAGGACATTCATACCCCCGTAAACCTGATCCATTTCCATCATCATCCGGCGGGTCGGACTGTCCCTGCTGAGGAATTCCTCAATCCGCACGTCGGTGCGGACGCGGGTCAGGCCCCAGCCAATCAGGAACGAGGCAATAACAGTTCCCAGAATGATCCGGGATGCATGCCGGGTGGTCCAGTCAACCAGTGAGGCAGCCCATGCAGAATCTTCCGAAGTGCCGCTCTGAGATGACAGTGCAGCAACGCCTGAGGACCCGTCGTTTTCCTTCCCAACAGAAACGGATGGGCTTCCGGCCTTGAATAATTTGAGGCGCTCGGCGATGGAGAGAACGCTGATGCCGGGGCCGAAAGTGAGAAAGAAAAGGACGATCATACCGATTCCTCCAAGGATGCCGAAGGATGCCACCTGAGTAACCTCGCTCAGGGCAAGCGACCCGAAGCTGACGGCAGTGGTCAGTGATGCAAAGGCGGAGGATTTCCAGATTCTCCGCAGGGCTGCCTGCACAGGCTGAGGTTCACCTGCCCGTCGCGCGGAAAGGAACGCGAGGAAAAGGTGTGTCAGGAGCGTCAGGTGGATAACTCCGAGCAGAGGAAGGAGAATGAGGTTGAAGACTGTCAGCTCAAACCCCATCACAACAAACAGAATCGGCAGGATAAGAAATGAAATGGCGAGGTTGATGGCGACAAGTGTCGCGGCGGACAGGGACCGGAAGGTCAGTCCGAAAAGAATGATCAGCAGACATGCCGAGATCAGGATGAACTGCCGCGCATCCTGAAGGATGGTCTGGTAGACCTCGCTTTCAACAAGTGGAATGCCGATGAGTTCAAACCCGTATCCGCGCTCCTCGAATGGTTCGAGCCGCGAATAGAGTTCATCGCGGAAGGTCCTGAGTTCAGAGGCACGCTCGCTTGTAGAATCGGAGAATTCCCGGCGGAAGGTCAGCCAGATGATATTGTGGCGATCATCCGGGGAGGTCATGATGTTCCTGACAAGCGGATTCTCGCGGCAGTATTCTCTGAGTTGTTCCAGAGTCTGCGGGTCGGTCCGGTTGGTTGATGCCAGCGGCACCATCTGGAAGGACATGCCGGAGCGCACCGGCTTGTAGGAATGAGTCAGCGACTTGGCATCAACAAAGCCATCCATCCCGACAAATGCCTCACTCACCTCATGAATCGCGGTAATTCCCTCATGAGTGTAGATATCAGGAACCTCCATGCTCACAAAAATCGGGAGGTCCGTTGAAATGATATCCTTTATCTTCTGATAGCTTTCAAAATTTCTCTGATCGCCGGCGAGCAAAACTTCCACCTGGCTGTTGATGTGAAAACGGCCGAGGAGACCGGCGAAGGGGACCACGATCAGGAGGAAGACTCCCAGACTGACCACAGGATATCGACTGAATGGATTCCATTTCATGACAGTCTGGAAAATTCAAGCGGGAGGGGAATCCGGCGATGCCCATCCGGGTGTTCAGGACGGAAAAAAACGGGAGCGCATCTGTGCGGCGACCACTCCGGCTACGAGCCCGCCGGTATGGGACCAGTTTGCCACGGCCTGCCAGAATATCCCCAGCCAGCCGATCACAAAGAAAGCCATGAGCAGGATCACGGTGGACTGCGGAATTGCAAAGCCTGACAGTGGATCGCGACGGCTCATCACCCACACAAAACCGAACATGCCGTAATTGACTCCCGAGAAGCCAAGGAAATTCGGGCCGACAAGGGCGAACTGAGTGAAATTGGATATGATAGCCAGGGCGACAATGAAGAGCGCGGTGAATCGGGAATTGATCCTGTCTTCGATCATGCCCCCGAGGAAAACCAGCCAGTAACAGTTGAAGAATATGTGAAAGAGATCCCCGTGCATCAGCGCGGGAGTCACCAGCCGCCAAAGCTGAAACCCGGGGAAAATCTCGGCCAGGCTTCTTCCCTCCGATGAGAACGCGAGGGATGGGATAATCGGGTTCCCATTCCGGCCGCTGGTCATCTGTACGAGGAAGATGGCCACACAGGCGAATACGAAAAACATGGTGACCGGACCGGCCGAATAGGAACGGTGCCGGTGGAAGGCAGTCCGACCGTCCTTGATTCGACGATTGAACTGCCGGTTTTCCTTCTCCGCCTGCGCTCGGATGGAACTGGCCTTGGACTCCGCCTTGACGAAGTGCTCGGCATCCGGTTGATTCTCATAATCCTCGAGGATCTGCCCTGCCTCGTCGATCTGATCCTCGTCATGCACCCAGATGGAATACTCGCCGTCGTCCTCCTCGACATCAACCGGGATGCCCCGGGTCAGAAGGTAGTCCCCGAAACGCCCCGCTTTTTTCGGGTCATTGAATTTTGCAAGAAATCGCATTTTTGTGGTCAGCCGCGTCCGGGCCGGAAAACCCATCATAGACCGGCTGAATCATGGAATCACTTGTTTTTCGGAATAAACTGAATGGTGCCGGACTTTCTGTTCCCGTTCTGGAGGCTGTCGACAAGTGTCCCGGAGGCGGAGGAAGCCGGAGCCGGAGCCGGAGCCGGAGCCGGTGAAGCACCCGCCGGGTTGAGAGCGGACTTGAGAGCGCCTTCCACAAGCTGAGCGCAGTGGATCTTCATGGGAGGCAGTGGTCCAAGCTCACCCGAGAGGTCTTCCGGCTTGAGAGACAATGCCTCCTCGGCGGTTTTGCCCTGGATGATGCGGGTTGCGAGAGCGGCAACCGCGATGGCTGTCTCACAGCCAAAGGACTGAAAGGTTGCCTTGTCGATGACCTTCCGGCCCTTATCCTCGCGGAATTTTATCCACATACGCAGCATTTCGCCGCAGTCGCTGTTCCCAACCGTTCCGACAGAATCCGCGTCGGGCAATTCACCGATGTTACTGGTGTCGGCAAGGGCTTCCTTCAGTTTCTTTTCAAGTTCTGGATTCATCTCTTCAGTAGTTGGAAATTTTTGACTGGTCTGTGATGGGTATCTGGAGCGTTCCGGTGACAGGCAGAGATTCAGTTGATGACATAGCGGGGCATATCGGGATCGACGGACGAGGCCCACGCATCAATCCCTCCCTGCAGACAGCGGACATTCCTGATTCCATGACCGGAGAAATAGGCGGCGGCGTCAAGGCACTGCTCACCTGTATGGTCGATGATGATCAGCGGCGAATCAGGATTCCAGTAGGCCATGATATCCTGCATGACCGGCTGGGACATGAGGATAGATCCCCTGATGCTGACCGCGTCGAATTCCTCCCTGGTCCTGATGTCGAGGAGTTTGACTTCATCGCCGCTGTCCAGAAGATTCCGCAGCTCCTCAGGGGTGATAAAGAGGGCGGCATCCTCCTCGTGACTGTCGCGAATCTGATTCAGAACTGAAACCGCATCCTCGATGCTGTTGCGCCGGCAGAGGTCCTCCAGAGTTTCGTCGGGACTGAAGGCACAGCTTTTACATCCGCCAATGTGGTAGTGGCGGAAGAGAGTCCGTTGCGCGCCGGGATAACCGGCCTGAATCTCCCGCATGAGGTTCGCGGGGCTCAGGTTATCACGGGTCGTTGCTTTCGTCGTCGTTGGCATGGAAATGAAAAATGGTTTGTAGCGGCAGTGATGTCACTGCCTGAGGAATGAGCAGACCTTTTTGAGGATGGCAAAGGCGGCGTCGACTTCCCCGCGGTTGTTGTAGAAATAGAAACTGGCCCGGGCGGTTGAACTGACCCCGAGTCGTTCCATGAGTGGCTGATTGCAGTGATGGCCACTGCGGAGCGCAAGCCCTTTGGCATCGGCAAAAGTCACGAGATCATGCGAATGAATATCATCGAAGCAGAAACTCAGGACTGATCCACGGGTTTCACGCGGGCCGAATATTCTGATTCCCGGAAGGTCGGAGAATTGTTCCAGCGCATAAAGGGTCAGTTCGAGATCGTGAGCGGCGATATTTGCGCGGCCGATTTGATCCAGGTAATCGAGGGCGGCAGCCAGTCCGGCTGCTCCGCCGATATTGGGGGTTCCGGCCTCAAAGCGGTGCGGAGGAACATTGAATTCCGCCTTTTCAAGTGTCACTCTGGTGATCATCTCCCCGCCACCCTGAAATGGCGGCATGGAATCCAGATGCTGTTTTTTCCCGTAGAGCACACCAATACCGGTCGGGGCACAGGCCTTGTGTCCCGACATGACATAGAAATCACAGCCGATGTCGATTACGTCCACGGGGACATGTCCGCCGCTTTGGGCTCCGTCGACCAGAGTGAGTGTCCCGGCTGCTGCGGCTTTCCGGCAGATTTCCCGGACGGGATTGATGGTTCCGAGTGTGTTGGAAATGTGTGTGAAGGAGAGCAGCCTGACTCCTGATGCGAGGATCCGGTCGAGGGCCTCCATGTCGAGCAGGCCCTCATCGCCGGTGACCGGGACGTAGACGATTTCAAAGCCGAGGCGCTGTGAAAGGATCTGCCATGGAACGATATTGCTGTGGTGTTCCATTTCGGTGAGGCAGATGCGGTCACCTTTCCCGAGATTCTGCCACCCCCAGCTGTAGGCGACGAGATTGATGGACTCCGTGCTGCCGCGTGTGAAGACGATTTCCTCCCTGGCCGAGGCGCCGAGGAATTTCGCGACACGCGCACGGGCATTTTCATAAATCGAAGTGGCGCGGTTACTGAGTTCGTGTATGCCCCGGTGAACATTGGCATTGGAGGTCGAATAATACTGATCGACGGCCCGAAGGACATGTACCGGCTTCTGGCTTGTCGCCGCGTTGTCAAAATAGATCAACGGCTTTCCGTGGACCTCCTCCTCGAGAATCGGAAAGTCCCGGCGAACTGCCCCCCAGTCCACCGAAGTGGAATGCGCTTTTGTATCAACAGTGGATAATCCCATGCTTCCTTTATCAGTGGGTGCACCAATCGATTCACCCGGTCATTGGCTCAAAGAATACCTCAGGCACCGGCATTAGTAAAACCACCAGTCCTGAGTCCCGCGATTCACAGTCTCAGAGAAGAACCGGTCCTTCTGCGTCAGGGACCGCTTGACGTCGACTACATGATACCGAGCGTCAGTCGGGCTTCGTCCGTCATCATGCTCTTGTCCCACTGAGGCTCCCAGACCAGTTCCACGTCAGCTTCATCAATGCCTTCGATCTGGAGGATTTTCATGCGCACGTCGTGGCAAAGGTGGTCGCCCATGCCGCAGCCTGGAGCGGTGAGCGTCATCTTCACCTGAGCCTTCCGGCCCCTGCCTTCCTCTGCCGGAGCAATCTGGCAGTCGTAAACCAGCCCGAGATCGACGATGTTGACGGGAATTTCCGGATCGTAGACCAGTTTCATCTGGGTCCAGACACAATCCATGAGATCGGTTTCCGTGACCTCGCCGCCATCTCCGGTCGGTTGCGGCTTCACTGTTTCCACTTCGGTTTCAAGGCCGAGTGCATCGGCATTGACGCCTTCGATGCGGTACATGTTCCCGCCGACAATGACCGTGAAGCTTCCGCCAAGACTCTGTGTAATGGTGGCTTCCTCACCGCGCTGAAGAGTAACCGGATTGCCGATGGGGACAACCACGGCATCGACATCACGCGAGAGTGTGACTGTAGTCAGATTGGAATCCATTAATAGTGTATATTATTGAAATGTTGAGATTCTAACAATTCCGTAGGCCGCCTCACAGGCGGTTGTTGATTTTGGTGATGATCTATTTCAGTGACGGGAGTTCATCGAGTGTGTCCCAGACGATGCGGTCCACCTGCTCGCGGATGAGCTCATTCTGAATGCGATCGACAATTTCCGAGGCAAATGCGTGGATGAGCATCTTTCGGGCCTGTCGCCGGGGGATACCACGCGCCTGGAGGTAAAACTGAGCCTCGTCATCCAGCTGACCCACAGTTGCACCGTGAGTGCACTTGACATCATCGGCATAAATCTCAAGCTGAGGTTTGGTGTCCACCACGACATCATCCGTGAGAAGTATATTTTTGTTGGTCTGCTTGGCGTCGGTTTTCTGTCCCTTCTGATCCACGTGGATACGCCCGTGGAAAACGGCTTTGGATTTGTCGTCGAGAATGCCGTTGAAGTATTCATGGGACTCGCAGGATGGCTGGTTATGTTCGACGATCATGTGGTGGTCGCTCAGCTGTTTCCCGCGGGTGATGTAAAGCCCGTTGAGCACTCCGTTGATGTTCTGACCATTGAGCATGGCCTTGAAAGAGTTGCGGGAAAGTCCGGCTCCGACATCAAAGGAATGGAGCAGAAATGAGGCCTCCTTTGTTGCCTGAATGAAGTAGCTGCCGAAGTGCTGGGACGATTCCGGTTCGAGCTGGAGCTTGACGCACTCCAGATGGCTCTGGTCGCCGAGAAAAATCTCACTGACGGCGTTTTTGAAGAGCGGCCCGTCGACACTGACGTGCCGGTGTTCCTCAATGATGGTGGCCTTCGCCTGTTCGCCCATGAGAATCATCTGTCTGGGAAACTGCACATTGCCGGCGAGGCCGCTGGCCAGGTAGACCACATGAACCGGTTTGTGAACTTCAACGCCCTTCGCTGCCCGGAGAAAAAGTCCGTCCTGGAAAAAGGCGTCATTCAGAGGGACGAATGAGTTGCTGTGTGAATCGCAGGTATACTGGCCGATCTCCTCTTCCCGGACGAGACCGAGACGAATTGCCGCCGAAACAGGCATGAGGTCCACGCCCTCGGGCTGGTCATGGATTGTGGACAGTGACTCGCAGTATTGACCATCGATGAAAACCATCCGGTTGAACTGAGAGTCGTTGAAAGGCAGCGTATCGATAATCTGCCTGACAGCGCCCGTATCCGGTTCGGTGTTCTTCCAGACGGGTTTGATCGACTCGAGCGTTTTGAGACTGGTGAAGCGCCAGTCCTCGTCCCTGGTCGTTGGAAATCCACTCTTGAGGAAATGGTCGAGTCCACGCTGACGGAACTGCATGAATTCGCTGCCGGTGAGTTCACCAAAATACGAACTCATGGATTCAAACAGCTCCGCGTAGGCAGACGAGGACGACTGGTCTTCCTTTACTGTGACCGTTGACATAAAACTGAAATTATAATGAAGGAGTTTGGGATTTTTCGGTACTCTGTCGACTGGATCAGGCCGTTACCGGCTCGTTGTGTTCCTTGATGATCCAGTCATAGCCGCGTTCCTCAAGTTCGAGGGCGAGCTCCTTGCCACCGGTGTGAATGATTTTGCCTTTGTAGAGGACGTGGACAAAATCCGGGACGATGTAGTCCAGCAGCCGCTGGTAGTGAGTGATCACCAGCTGTGAGCGGTCGGGAGAACGGAGGCGGTTGACACCTTCTGCCACGGCTTTCAGCGCATCGATGTCCAGTCCACTGTCTGTCTCATCGAGAACTGCCAGTTTGGGCTCGAGCATGGCCATCTGGAAGATCTCGTTCCGCTTCTTCTCACCGCCTGAGAAGCCTTCGTTGACCGGGCGCTTCAGAAAGCTCTGCGGCAACTCGAGAATTTTCATCTTTTCGCGCACCAGTTTGAGAAACTCAGTGGAATCCAGTTCGGGCAGGCCACGGTATTTGCGGACGGCATTGACGGCTGACTTGAGGAAATAGGTGGTGTTCACACCTGGGATTTCAACCGGGTATTGAAAAGCGAGAAACAGTCCTTCGCCGGCACGCTCTTCAGGTGCAAGATCGAGGAGGTCCTTGCCGTCGAAAAGCACTTCTCCTTCATGGACTTCATATCCATCACGTCCGGCAAGCACCTGCGCCAGTGTGCTCTTGCCGCTGCCATTCGGCCCCATGATGGCATGCACTTCACCGGGATTGATTTTCAAGTCGATGCCATTCAGGATCTGGTTGTCCTCAACGCCTGCAACAAGGTTCTTGATTTCTAACATGGTCTGGATTTTTAAAATTGAGTTTCTGTATGGGTTGATTCGTTCGTGTATTTATATCGCGGTAACAAAGATGAAGGCGGATGGTGCCTCAGCCGACGCTGCCTTCAAGTGAAACATTGAGAAGCTTCTGTGCTTCCACGGCGAACTCCATCGGAAGCTGTTGAAACACCTCCTTGCAGTATCCATTGACAATCATATTGACGGCGTCCTGTGTCTCGATGCCCCGCTGGTTGCAGTAGAAAATCTGGTCCTCACCAATTTTGCTGGTGGTGGCCTCGTGCTCGACCTTGGCCGAGGAATTCTTCAGTTCGATATAAGGAAATGTGTGGGCACCGCACTGATCGCCGATCAGCATACTGTCGCACTGAGAGAAATTGCGCGCGTTGGTGGCATTCTTGTGGATCTGAACAAGTCCACGGTAGGAGTTCTGTCCACGGCCGGCGGAAATGCCCTTCGAAACAATTGTGGACCTGGTGTTTTTCCCAATATGAACCATCTTGGTGCCGGTGTCCGCCTGCTGTTTGAGATTGGTCACCGCGACGGAGTAGAATTCGCCGATGGAGTCATCTCCCTGGAGGATGACACTGGGATATTTCCATGTGATGGCGGAACCGGTTTCAACCTGGGTCCATGAGATTTTCGAGCGGGGGCCCTTGCAGAGTCCTCGCTTGGTGACGAAGTTGTAGATGCCGCCGCGTCCTTCCTCATCGCCGGGATACCAGTTCTGAACAGTGGAATATTTTATCTCGGCATCGGTGTGAGCCACCAGTTCAACCACTGCGGCGTGGAGCTGATTCTCATCGCGCATCGGTGCTGTGCAGCCTTCGAGGTAGCTCACGTAACTTCCCTCCTCACAAATGATAAGGGTGCGCTCAAACTGTCCGGTGTTGCGCGCATTGATGCGGAAGTATGTGGAAAGCTCCATCGGGCAGCGGGTGCCTTTGGGAATCCATACAAACGAGCCGTCACTGAAAACAGCAGAGTTCAGAGCCGCATAGAAGTTGTCGGTGTATGGCACCACCGAACCGATATATTTCTCAACCAGTTCGGGATGGGAATGTACAGCTTCACTGATCGGGCAGAAAACAACTCCGGCCTTTTGAAGAGTTTCCTTGAAGGTGGTTGCAACGGAGACGCTGTCAAAAACCGCATCCACGGCGACACCGGCCAGCATTTTCTGCTCCTCGAGGGGAATGCCGAGTTTCTCGTATGTCTCCAGAAGCTTCGGGTCGACTTCGTCTAGAGACTTGGGGCCCTCCTTTTTCTTGGGCGCCGAGTAGTAGCTTATGGCCTGAAAATCAATCGGGGGGTAGTGGACATGGGGCCATTTCGGTTCGGCCATCTTCTCCCAGTGACGGAATGCCCGAAGCCGCCACTCCAGCATGAACTCCGGTTCATTTTTCTTGGCCGAAATAAATCGGACGACATCCTCATTCAGTCCCGCATCAAGGGTTTCTGATTCAATTTCGGTGGTCCACCCGTATTTATATTCGTTCTTGACCAGCTTGTCGATGGTATCAGTCGATGAACTCATGATGTAGTGTAAATTCTGTCTGTCAGTTGGGTTGTAGTTTGGATTGATTGGGAGAAATATCTTCAGTCTGCTCCTCACGGCAGGACGGACACAGTCCCCGGACCGCCACCTCGTAGCCCATCGGGATGGCTCCCTGAGGCAGATCGAGGACCTGCCGGAGCTTGCGGCGGTCAAAGTCCACATCGAACACATCGCCACAGGACTCGCAGTAGTAGTGGCTGTGATCATGCATGTTCGGGCAGTAGCGGGTGGCACCCCGGTCCAGCTGCACCAACCTCAGCAGCTCGCATTCCACGAACTTCTCAAGGCAGTTGTAGACCGTGGCCATCGAGATGTCCGGCATGGATTCTTTGGCCTTCAGGAAAACCTGCTCAGCTGTCGGGTGGTCCAGCTCGCGACAGACCACCGAAAAAACATGCTCTCGGTGGGGAGTCATCCGAAGACCACTGGCCTGCAGCCTGTCCTCAAAGTCGCCCGCCGGGGCTGCATACCGCCCCTGTCGGTTGTGCTTGTCTCTCGCACTCATGTAGTAAGGCAATAGACCACAACACCGGGGCCGGTCAAGATTTAGAATAATTCTAATTCAAAAAAGTTGAATTCGGCGCAAAACAGCCGAAAAACCGCCGTTTTCAGGGCGATTCCTGGAAACCCGACTCAACTGGTGCGAAGTTTTTTTTGAAAAAGTCAGGATTTTCCGGGTTCGGCGGTGGTGGCCGGGTTTGGATTTTCCACGGCGAGGTGGACCATGATATCGCCTGACTGGGGTTGCGGCTGATTCTGGAAATCCCAGATGTGGAGCATCCCTCCGGGTTTGATAACCATGAGGGGTGTCGAGATCTGCTGCTGGTTGCCAAGGAAATTGTCGAAGGTGAATTCGTCGGTCATTCTGGTTGCCTTGATCCGGGCAATTTTTCTGGAAATGGAGGAATTGAGGAGAAAATAACTCTGTCCCGGACCGAAGAGAAACCGTCCTGAGAGGCGGGAGGACAGCGGGCCGTCCTCCTCAGAGCTGGTTCCGGGAGGTGCCAGCTGAAAGACGCTGTTTTTTCCGAAGAGCGATCTCATCTGGATGGCGGCGAGGGAATTGACTTCGTCGTTGGGGGTGAGGGCCATGAGATATCCGATGCCCTGGAGGTTGACGGATTCCTCGGGGTTGCGGCCGAGGATATTGCCGTGCCAAGTAGGTATGCCGTTGAGCCTTGGTTCTTTGAGGTGGTACCGGTTGGTGTCGACCAGAAGGACATCGATGGACTCCCGCTGCAGGACTTCCGCCAGCTGGATGGAAAACGGAGTGGCACCCAGCAGAAGTACGCCCTGCGGATCCGGTTGTGCCAGTCCGAGAGCCCTGGCCAGTGGCAGACTGGTGAGGCCATATATGGTGACTGTTCCAACAATGACCAGGAAGGTGGCGGGGACGAGCTGGCTGGCGGACTCGACCCCGGCGGATTCAAGTCTGAGGGCAAAGATCGAGGCAACAGCGGCTGCGACAATCCCGCGGGGCGCAAGCCATGAAATGAAAAGCTTCTCGCGGATATTGAAATGACTGAACAGGGTTGAGGCAAAGACGGAAACCGGCCTCACGACGAGAACCATGACCAGCAGGAAAAGCAGTCCCCTGCTCCAGTCAAGTTCACTGAGTTCATCGAAACTCAGTCTGGATGCCAGCAGAATGAAGAGACTGGCGATGAGGAGAGTTCTGAGGTTCTCCTTGAAGTCGATGATATGGTGGACGTCCAGCGACTGCTGATTGGCGAGAAAAACGCCCATGATCGTCACGGCCAGCAGCCCGGATTCATGCTGAACCATGTTGGCGCCGGTGAAGAGCGCGGCCACAAGGGTGAGTGTCACCGAATTGTGTAGAAATTCTGGCACCAGATTCCGTTTGAAGACAAACAGCAGAATCCGTGCACCGACCCAGCCGAAAGCCATGCCGACAATGAACGTGATACCGAATCCCCGCAGGGCATGCGTGGAGAACTCGGCGACCCGCGTATTGGCAATGATGGCTTCAAACACCAGCAGCGCCAGCAGGGCCCCGACCGGATCAATCAGGATGCCTTCCCACTTGAGAGCATTGCCTACAGCCCGGGACGGCCGGACATGGCGAAGCAGTGGAAGTATCACCGTCGGTCCGGTCACCACAAGCACCGCACCCAGCAGAATCGAGAGGGACCAGTCCCAGCCCAGAACATACCGCGCCGCCAGGGATCCAAGACCCCATGTCACAACCACTCCGATAACCAGAAGGTTGCGGACCACGGCACCAATCTGCTTCCACTCCCGGAAATTAAGCGTCAGCCCCCCTTCAAAAAGAATGATGCCCACCGACAGCGACACAAGCGGCATCAGGGCATCCCCCATGATGGCGTCCGGATCAAGCAGGTGGAAAACCGGCCCGGCGAGGAAACCGGTGACCAGCAGCAGCAGAATTGAAGGCACTTTGAAACGCCAGGCAAGCCACTGCGCACCGGCACCACAGGCAAGAATCAGCACTATCTGCTGCAGCAGTTGTTCAGACATCAGATCAGGTTGTTGAATTTATCCACGTGTCCGGCGGGGCGTTCATGAATTATTCATGCCCAGCATCTCAAGGTAGGTTGCAAAGGTCTGGTCGACGAGGTTGTCCAGAGAGAATCCGGCAGCCCATTCCCTGCCCTTACGACCGGCCTCAGCGCGTCGGTCCGGATCGGAAAGAAGTGAACTGACCGCACCGGCGATGGATTGACTGTCACGCACATCCACTCCGGTGCCGACCCCGTCAAGAAGCTCCGCCATCGAACTGGTGTTGCCGGCGACAACGCAGGCACCCGCGCTCATTGCCTCGATGATCGGATACCCGAAACCTTCGTAGAAGGTGGGGAAAACAAAGATCGAAGCGTTTGCGTAGAGCCATACAAGCTCACCTTCACTGACGAATCCGGTGCGGTGAACACACGGGGCAATACCCAGTTTCTCCAGTTCGGCATCGAAGTCCTTCTCCCGCTGTTCAGACCATGCGGCCCGACCGAAAAGGACCAGTCGGGTATCCGGGTGTTGCCTGAGGATTTCCGGCATCGCCCGGCAGAGTCCCGGGAGATTCTTGCGGGGTTCAAGATTATACGGACTGAGCAGCCACGGACTGCCCCCTTCAATATGGGAAACCCAGTCGGGGTCTGTGGCAAAAGCCGGGGCCTCAGGTTTGACCGAACTGTCCACCGCAAGGTAGATGACCCTGCTTTTCTGAGGATCCACCTTGAAGAACCGGACAAGGTCATCGTGAGTGCAGCGGGAAATGCTGATAATTCTGTCCACTCGAGTGCGGCATGCGCTTTTATGCATCCGGTAGGTCCGGTGTGAACGGATGGCCGCGTATTCGTCGAAAATCTCCTCCATCAGGTCGTACTTCGTTAGAAGAACCGGACAGGGAGGGAAAAATGGAACTGCCATATGCGTGGCGTGAAACAAATCCGCTCGACGCCGCCGCAGAAGCCATGAATACCGCAGCTGGTATGTAATATCATTGAATCGATAAGAATGGGGGCGTAGCTGGGTGAAATCCCAGTCAGGGTGTGAACCGATGATATCCCTGATTTCGGGAACGGGCTCGGGCAGGCTGCCGACCACGAGGAACCGGATGCCGCTCTTTCTGGAGAAACCGCGGATGAGCTGAACCATGTACCGGTATTGACCGGCTCCCATATTGGACCGGTCAAATGCTGTGAAGTCGATGGCAATCAGCGGTTTGCGGGAATCAGTTGCGGAGGCAGTCATGAGAAGTGAATCGGCAGGCCCGTCAGCTGATAACGGACCGGATTACACTGGACTGGCGGGTGACTGATGTCAATCTCTGATCGGCACCACGGTGGCGGTAGGTGAGGCGCTCGTGATCAAGTCCGAAGAGATGCAGGAGAGTTGCCTGAAAGTCATTGGCATGGACCGGATCCTGAACGATGTTCCAGCCGATATCATCTGTCTCGCCGTATGTGACGCCTCCCCTGACACCACCACCTGCCATG
>JAUIAG010000423.1 GCA_030425355.1 Verrucomicrobiia bacterium | reverse complement strand
GAACTGATCGGGGATTGTTTCGCGGCGGGTATTGTAGTGAGTCACGATGTCATTGAAATAATTCCTCGCCAGGGCAATCCGTTCCTCGGTGTCGGTTATACCATGATGCAGGTCGAGGAATGCCTGGCTGGCGGCGATTTCAGGGTACGCCTCGGCGATGGCCAGCAGTGTGGCCTGACAGGATTCCGGGTCGGGGCCATCCTGCCCCGGTATGGACGCCGATGCCTGGGTCCTGAGCTGTGCCAGTTGCGACTGCAGGCGGGATTCGTAGTCCTTGAGGCCCCTGACCACATCCATGAGCCGGGGGATGAGATCATGGCGGCGGCGCAGTTGAACATCGATGTTGGCCGCCGCCTGGGAAACGCGGTTTTTCAGCCCGACCAAGTCATTGAAAACCATCAGTCCCCAGCGGATCAGCACGTGGATGGTAAAAACCGCGATGGTGATGCCCCCCGGCAGCAGCGGATAATTTTCTGCCGCGTGCGGCTCGATGATCCTGTGCACCAGCCAGGGGCCTCCGGCTGACAGGAGCATTCCAAGGACCAGAAGTCCCCAGAAGCCACCGCCCATCGACTTCTGCACATGTTCCTCGGTGCGGGTCGAAATCAGAAACAGCGGGGCATGGTCGTCATGGGCAATTTCAGCCGCAGCAATGTCCTGTCTTTCCCGTGACTGGCCCATCACATACAGATCATGATGCAGGGGAATGCCGCGTTCCACGAACCGCCTTCTGTGGGTGGAGTTCATCACCGACCCGTGGTGTCCGCGACTGTAATAGAGCGGGTCGCCCCTGCCGACTGTCTCGCTGAACATCGTCGCCGGTTCAATCCTGGCCTTTTCGGGGAGGATGCGCAGGATACCGGTGTCGTCCCTGAGGTAGAACGGGATGTCCCGGTCTCCGGATTCGAGTGTGGTCCATCCGCTTTCCGTGCGGGTCCGGGTGCGCCTTTTCCCGTCGCTGTCGGTGTAGGATTCGGTGACGGTCCGGCGCCAGTGCTCCTGCACCGACCAGCTGAACTGCACACACCGCTGCTGTGCCAGCTCACTCACCAGCGGCGATTCGCTTTCAGCGCTTCCCTTCACTTCAACCAGACCGATGAAGACGCCCGCTGTCTTGCTTGTGGGTGTGTTCTGGACCAGTCGCTGATGCCTGCGCGAGCGGATGGCTCCCCAGCCAATCAGCACCAGCAGGCTTCCGAGGATCCCATACCCCGCGATCCACTGCCATATCTCCGGATTTCTTCCCATAATCTGCCAGGCCTTCTTCTGCAGTTCCTGTCAAAGCCTCCCTATCCTGAGGTTGATCGGTCAATCCGGAGAACTATAAAATCCCGCGGTTTTTCCACACGCCGGGTGCCAGGCACATTCTGCTTGGCGGCGGAAGGGCTGGGGTATAAAGGAGGTGGCATGAATATTTCGCGTCCGGTCAGAGTGGGTGTTGTCCAGTTTGAGCACGCTTCCGGGGACAAGGAAGCCAATTTTCGAAAAATCGGGGAATTTGCAGAGGCGGCTGCGGCGGAAGGAGTTGAGATGCTTGTCTTCCCTGAGTGCTGCATCACGGGCTACTGGTTTTTGCGGAAGCTGGATCGTCAGCAGTTGATTGATCTGGCCGAGCGCGTACCGGATGGCCCGTCGGCGCAGCGGCTGGCCGGACTGTCGGCCAGGCTGGGTGTGAGTCTCGGCGCCGGACTCGTGGAAATTTCCGGGGACGGAAAACTCTACAATACCTACATGGTTGCGATGCCGGACGGACAGGTGATCACTCATCGGAAGCTGCACTGTTTCGTCAATGCGGAGATGTCCTCGGGAAGCGGCTACACGGTTTTCGAGACTCCTCATGGATTCACAGCGGCGATTCTCATCTGCTATGACAACAACCTCGTCGAGAATGTGAGGATCAGTGCCCTGATGGGTGCCGATGTGATTATAGCCCCCCACCAGACGGGCGGCTGTCGATCCGGGGATCCCAATATCATGGGACTGGTGGACCCGCAGTTGTGGCATAACCGCCACGCTGATCCGGATGCCATTGAAAATGAACTCCGCGGCGACAAGGGCCGTGGCTGGCTGATGCGATGGCTGCCAAGCCGCGCCCATGACAACGGCGTCTTCTATCTGTTCAGCAACGGCGTCGGCATGGATGACGATGAAGTGCGAACCGGGAATGCCATGATCATCGATACCTATGGGCGGATTCTTTCCGAGACATGGGAAGCGGCCGACCGCATGGTCACTGCCGAATTTGATCCGTCCCTGCGCGTGGACAACACCGGACAGCGATGGATATCTGCCCGCAGACCGGATCTCTACCAGCCACTGACTGTCCCGACCGGGCTTGAAGTTGACATCCGCACCGCCCGTTTCGGGGGCAGGGGGGCCTGAGCCATCCCCGGCAACAGATTTCTTTCCGATGCTGTGGTCCGCAAATCCGTCTTCCCGGGCGGTTTCGTTTTGTTCCCCGGCCCAAACCCGTTATGCTGTTCAGTGCCATGCGGGGTTTTCCGATTCAAACCGACGCGGGGCAAATTTTCCGTCCATGAGGGTATGAGTCCATACGTTGTCAAAAAAAGAAGGATTCGCGATGGATCAGGTCAGGGAGCCGGTGGTTTCAACTGGAGGGATTCCCGGCGCCGTGGAGCACTGCTTCGCAGCTGGAAGTTTATCCTTGTCATCCTGGCTCTGCTGCTTGGCGCACCCGTTGTCTTTTTTCTTCGGACCAACCGTGTCATCCCCGAATACACTGGTCAGGAGACGGAGTGGTTCCGTCAGTGGCGGCCATTGTTCAAGGGGATTGAATACACACTCGGCGTTCTCGAGACACCACGACCTCTTCGTATCCATGCACTGCGCGTCGACCTCGATGATCCGGAAATCGCCATTGCGGTTACGGTACCCAATTCCCCTCAGGACCCCGGAGAAGTCTTCAGCCGCACCACTTCCAGCTTTCTCGAATTTTCCAACTGCCAGGTCGCGGTCAACGCGACCATCTTCGAACCGGACTCCAAGGTATCGGGCAAGCCTGTCGACATACTCGGCTTCTCCATGACCCAGGGGAAGAAGTATTCCCCCGAAGCATCCAACCTGCACGCCATAGGCTTCACCCGGGACAAGGAAGTCCATTATGCCACACCTTCATTCGATGAGTCG